>JAJYDI010000058.1 GCA_021777635.1 Pseudomonadota bacterium | reverse complement strand
GCACACGCGGTCGAGGCCGAACGCGCCGCGTTCCAGCGCCACGACCGGTGTGCTGCGCACGCGCCCGGCGATGCGCGCCGCGGCGGCTTCGACGGCAGCGCGGTCGGGCAGGGGGATCATGCGCCGGGACGGACCTGGCGACTCAGATCAGCGCGTTTTCCGGGCGCGCCAGCCAGGCCTGCAGGGCGGCGGCATCGTCCGGGCTGAGATCGATGATGCGGAAGCCCGCCCAGTACTGGCCCGGTACCGCCGCCTGTTCGCTCCACTGCTCGTGCACGCCGATCTCCATGGTGTGCGCGCGGCCGTCGCTGTGCGGCAGCTGGAAGCTCAGCTGGTACAGCGCGTCATCGCGCAGCATCTGCTGGCTGATCAGCATCAGACCGGAGCTGGAGAGATTGCCGATGCGACCCATGGTTTCGCCGGTGATGGCGTTGATCACCTGGATCACGCCGCTGGCGCGCTTGCGCTCGGCGCGGCGCTTGTTGGCTCCGCTGCGGCTCATGCGGGTACCCCGGCCGGCTGCGCCAGCGGCCCGCGGCCGGAAAACTGCTTGAGCGCGCCGACGATCGCGTTCCAGGCGCGGTCGATCAGCGAGTCCTGGGTGGCCGCCACCAGTCGCACCTGGCCACGCACCACGTCGCGGGCCAGTTGCTCGAGGCTGCGTTCGTCGCTGCGCTGGCCGCGCTGATTGACGAACAGGCAGCGTCCGGTGAGTGGCGAGAACCAGGCCAGCTTGCGCCGCACCACGGCACCCTGCTGGTTCTGCACGAATTCGAACCAGGTGCCGAACGGCACCGTCTTGAGCCGCTCGAGCATGCGCTGCTCCTCGGTGGTCAGCGGCACCGCCTCGCGCCGCGCCGTGGCGGCCGCGCTGGCGGTGGCCGCGGTTTCCTCGCTGCCGAGACGCTGGCGCTGCTTGAGCTTCATCGCCAGCTCGGTCTGGGTGACCGGCTCGCCCTGGAAATCCACCACCGGCTGGTCGAGCACCTTGCGCGCGATCTGCCCGGCATCGGGCAGATGCAGGCCGACCTGACTGAGACCCTGCTCGACCTCCTGGCGCAGCGCCTCGGTGTCGGCCTTGGGGTCGCGCCGCAGCAGCTGATCGGCCACCGCCACGCGCCGTCGGAACACGTCGCTGTGTTCGCCCTGGCGCAGCAGGGTCAGCGCCAGCACGTCGGTCCACGCCTGTTCCAGCAGGGTGCGCACCAGGCTGGTCGGACGCGAGCCGAGCATGCGTTCGGCGATCACCGCGCCGGCGCGCTCGCGGGCGACGTCGAGGCGCTCGCGGCCCTGCGCGGCCTCGACGTGGCGACGCTCGACCATGTCGGCCTTGCGTGCCAGCGTGCTCATGTGGCGCTCGAGATCCTCGAGCAGACTGCCGAACAGGCCGACGTCGCCGTTGAACTCGCTGCTGACGCGATCCACCAGCAGTTGCATCTTCTCGACCAGACCGGGGTCGGCCTCGCCGTCCGCGCTGTCCACCCAGTAGGCGGCGGTCTCGGTCAGCGTGCTCAGCAGCCGTCGCGCCGGGTGGCTGCGACGGGTGAAAAAGCCGGTGTCGCTCAGCGCCACCCGCAGCAGCGGCACCTGCAGCTTGGTCAGCAGCTGCTGCGCCGCGCCACCCATGCGCAGCTCCTGGCCGAGATGATCGAACAGCATCGACACCAGTTCGACGGTGTCGCGCTGCTCGCCGGCGAGTCGCGGCGTGCGCCCGTCCGGACTCATCTGCCGCAGTTGCGTCAGCATGTCCTGGCGCAGGTGCTGCACGCTGCGCAACGCCGGCTTGCCGCCGACCATCACCGGTGCAACCGGACGCGCCTGCAGGGTGGACAGCGCCGCCTGCAGCTCCTCCGGCACGGCCGCGCGACCTTCGCCGGACTCTTCGGTCGGCAGGCCGAGCACGCTGCGGCGCTGCGCGAGCAGGTCGCGCATGGTGTCGAACAGGTTGCCGCTGCCGTTGCCGGCGCCGGGCAGATCGCCCTCGTCATCGCCGGCATGGTCGCGGCCGGTTTCCGGGCCGGCACCGCGTGCGCCGGAGTGGCCGCCGCGGTTGCCGGAGCCGCCGGGGACTCCCGCGTTGCCGGATCGTCCCGCGCGGCTCGCGCCGCCCACGCCGCCGCGCCGCGCCGGGGCGCCCGCGGCGTCGGATTCGTTCTCGGTCGCGGCAGACGGTGTCGCCGCCTCGGCGCCGCGACGCGCGACGTAGACGCGCAGATGCGGCAGGATGCGGCGGGTGACCAGGTGCTCGTTTACCGCATCATAGAAGCCGCCGATGCCGGTCAGCACACGGCGCTCGAACAGCCGATAGGCGAGCTGGCGATGCTCCGGCGGCAGATCGAGCTGGTCCAGCGCGCGACTCAGCGAAGCGCCGAGTGCGCGCGGCCCGAGCGGCAGCTGCTCGGACTCGAATACCGGCGCGCAGGCGAGTACCCCGAAGCGGTGACCGAGTTCGTAGATTGCGGTGCTGGCACGCACCTCGGCGCGACTGGACATCTCGTTGACCGCGAGATGATCCTCCAGCTGCTGCGCCGGCAGCAGTTCCAGCTCGGCATCGGGATCGCGTCGGGCCGCCTGCGCCGGCGCACGATCGAATCCCGCGAGGTGCTCCTCGAGGCTGGCGATGAAGCGCGGCGCGAGATCGGCACGACCGCGCTTGACCTCGCGCAGGCTTTCGAAGCAGCGCTGCTGCTCGGTGTTGCTGTGCGATTGCTCGGCCAGCTTGAACAGCTGCTGCTCGAGGTCGGACAGCACGGCGCGCAGTGCCGGCTCCAGCCTTGCGCTGGCCATGGCCATCAGCTCTTCCAGCAACTGGCGCACGCGCGGCGAAAGGTCGCCGCGGTCCGCCAGCGTCGGCAGGCCCAGCGGCGGCGCCTGCCACCTTTCGCGTCCCTCGACCATCGGGCAATCCCCTTGCGTCCCCGTGCATTCTATGCACGCCGGGACGCAAGGGGCCAGCATGCCCTTGCGCGCGTTTGCGTCGCCGGTTGCCCGGGTCAGCGCGGACTCCAGCTCAGCGTCAGCCACGCCGAGCGCCCCGGCGTGGTGTAGCCGTAGGCCAGGCTGTAGCGGTGGTCGACGAGGTTGTCCAGACGCAGGTGCAGCACCAGCGCGTCGCTGACCGTCCAGTTGAGGCGTGCGTTGAGCAGGCCATAGCCGCCCAGGGTGGCGCCGTAGTCCGGGCTGCGGCCCGAGCCGTACAGCTCGAGGCCGGCATTGACGCGCTGGCTGAAGTAGCGGGTCAGCACCAGGCTGCCGACGTGCGCCGGTCGGCGCAGCAGGCGCTGGCCGGTCGCGGCATCGCGCGCGTCCAGCCAGGTGGCGTTGGCGTGCGCGCCCCAGGCGCCGCCGCGCCAGTCCAGCGTCGATTCGAACCCGTCGATGGTCGCGCGGGCGATGTTGACGGCCTGGTCGGTGGCGCCGCCGCTGAAGTCGATCAGGTCGCTGACCCGCGTGTGATAGGCATCGAACTTGACCCGCAGCCCCGCCGCCGGCGTCAGTTCCAGGCCCGCCTCGCTGCTGGTCGAGCGTTCCGGGCGCAGCCCGGGATTGCCCGCGTAGTAGCCGAAGTAGCCCGGCGAGAACTCCTCCGACAGGCTGGGGGCACGAAAGCCCTGGCCCCAGCTCGCGGTCAGCCGCGCCCGATCGCTGAAACGCCAGCCGGCCGCCGCCGAGGCGGTGTCGGCGTTGCCGAACACGCTGTTGTGGTCATGGCGCCCGGCCAGCGACCAGTCGAAGGCGCCGCGCGCGCCGTACCAGCCGGCGTAGAGGCCGGTATTGTCGCGGCTGCCGGCGTAGACATCGGTGTTGGCGCCGGTGTCGCGGTTGACGCCGCGTTCGTGCAGCCAGTCGATGCCCACGGCCAGGTGCTGACCGGCGCCGAGGCCGATCACGTTCTGCCAGCCGGCCGACTGCCGGCGGCTGAGATACAGGCTCTGGTAGGCCGGAGTCAGCAGATCCTCGCGGTCATTGCCGAGACTGAACCGCTGCGACCAGTCGCCGCGCACCGGTCCGGCCAGATCCATGCCCGCGGCCTGTTCGATCACGCGCGAGCTGCCCTGGTCGAAGTCGACGCTGCTGTCACTGCGCAGCGCGCTGCCCGACAGCCACTGCGAGCCGACGCGCCAGGCCGCGCGCGCGGCCAGGTTCTGGTTGCTGAAACCATCCGCCTGCGGGCTGTAGACGAAGTTCAGCGGATTGGTCGCGGCCACCCCGCGCACATGGCGTGCGCCGACGATCACGCTGTAGCCGCCGTCCTTGCCCCAGTCGCCGATGCCGGCGCTGCCGGCATAGTCGCCGTGGCTGCCGATGCGTGTGGCCAGGTGCGGGCCGGCGAGCTTGCGGGTGAAGATCTGGATCACGCCGCCGATCGCGTCCGAACCCCACTGCGCGGCGCGCGGGCCGCGCACGATCTCGATGCGCGCGATCGCGTCCAGCGGCAGCTCCTCCCAGGCGAAGGCACCGCTGTTGGCCGAGGCCACGCGCACCCCGTCCACCAGCACCAGGATCTGGTTGGAATTGGTGCCGCGCAGGAACACCGAGGTCTGCTGACCGGGTCCGCCGACGCGGGCGACCTCGATGCCGGCCTGCAGGCGCAGCAGTTGCAGCAGATCGCTGGCGCCGCTCTGGTCGATGTCGGCGCGGCTGATCACGCTGACGTCAGCGAGGGTGTCGGCGCTGGTCTGCGGGAAGCGCACCGCGGTGACGATCACCTCGGGTTGCCGGGTGGGCTGCTGATAGCTCTGCGCGTGCGCGCTTGCGCTGACGCCGGCGATGATGGCGGTCGTCAGCAGGTTGCGTTTCAGGTTCATGGTCAAGGCTCCGGTCGCTCACCCGCGGCCAGACGGCGCAGGGAGCGGTGGAGCGGACGCGGACGATCGCGGCGTCAGCCCGACCATCGCCCGCCGCGACGTCTGGTTCACGCCGCGACGCGTGGATGAAGGCCACGTCGCGGCGTCCTCGGGCCGGTCTCCGGACTTGCAAGTGACGCCTCGCGTGCCGCCCGAGGAGTCCGCCGGACCGCCTTCCCGCGCAGCGCGCAGTGGCATCGGGACCGGCTCTACTTGCCTACCGTTGCGGGGGCAGTGCCGGCGTTGGACCGGCTTCCCGTTTCACCCCGACATGCAGTTGCAGGCCGGGGCACCTGAGGCCGGCGCAGTGTACGGGTCGCCGGTGCGGCTCACAAGGCGCTCAGTCACCCTCGCGTCCGGCGCGCACCCAGTCGAGTGCGCCGGATGCGTCGACGCCGAACGCGATCGTGATCGGTCGGCAGCAGACCGGGCAGTCCTCGATGTAGCTCTGGCCGCCGGATGAGAGATCGACCGCGGTCTCGAAGCTCTCGCCGCAGCAGGGGCAAACGAGCGGCAGCGGCTCAGGCATGCGCGGATCGCAGCAGCAGGGCCAGCGCCAGGGCGGCCGGCAGCGCCTGGATCCAGAGAATCCGGCGGTTCACGGTCACGGCGCCGAACACCCCGGCGACGATCACGCAGCCCAGGAAGAACACCTCGACGGCGAATCCTGTCGCGCCGAGCCACAGGCCCCAGATCAGGCCGGCCGCGAGGAATCCGTTGTACAGACCCTGATTCGCGGCCAGCCGCCTTGTCGCGCGCGCGAACTCGGGCGTCAGCCCGAAGGCGCGCAGTCCCGCGCGGCGGTCCCAGAAAGCCATCTCGAGGATCATGAAATACAGGTGCAGCAGCGCGACCAGCGCGACGACAACGATCGTGGCGACCGACATCATTAGCTCCCGCCGGCAAGCGCGTGCCGCGGTCAGGTTGCCACAGGCGCGGGCATGACGTCCATGAACAGCTGCAGCAGGTCGTTGAGAAAGCGCAGGCCCGGCGGCGTCGCCTGCAATCGTGCGTGATCGTCGACCAGCCAGCCGCGTGCGCGCGCCGCGGCGAGCGCTGCGGCGATGGTGTCCGGCGCGAGCCCGGTGCGCTGCGCGAACAGCGCCAGCGGCACGCCGTCGACCAGCCGCAGCGCGTTGAGCATGAACTCGAATGCGCGCTCGTCCGCGGCCACCGCATGGACGCTGCCGAACACGCCGTCGGCGGCGCGCGCGAGATAGCGCTCCGGCACCCTGAGCTTGGCGCTGCGCACGATGGCGCCGGTCGCGGCATCGGTGATCTTGCCGTGCGCACCGGCGCCGATGCCGAGATAGTCGCCGAAGGTCCAGTAGTTGAGGTTGTGCGCGGCGCGCCGATCGGGAAGCGCGTATGCCGAGACTTCATACTGCGCGTAGCCGGCCGCGGCCAGCCGCGTCTGGCAGCCCTCCTGCATGGCGAACGCGTCGTCGTCGTCGGGCAGCGCCGGCGGGTGCGCCGCGAACAGCGTGTTGGGCTCCAGCGTCAGCTGGTAGTGGGAGATGTGCGCCGGTTGCAGCGTCAGCGCATGTTCGAGATCCGCCAGCGCGCCGTCGGGGGTCTGCCCGGGCAGCGCATACATCAGGTCGAGGTTGAGGTTGGCGCAGCCGGCATCCTGCGCCTCCTTGATCGCGCGCTCGGCCTCGGCGGCCGAATGGATGCGGCCCAGCGCGGTCAGCTTTGCGTCATCGAAGCTCTGCACGCCGAACGACAGCCGGTTGACGCCGGCGGCGCGGTAGCCGTCGAAGCGGCCGTGCTCGACGGCGCCCGGATTGGTTTCCAGCGTGATCTCGGCGTCTGCCGCCAGCGGCAGCCGCGCGGCGACGCCGTCCAGGATGGCCGCGATCCGGTCGGGCGCGAACAGGCTGGGCGTGCCGCCGCCGAAGAACACGCTGACCAGCGGGCGTCCTCGCAACGCGGCGGCATGCGCATGCAGGTCCGCGTCGAGATCGGCCAGCAGGGTTTGCGCGTACTCGGCGTACGGTGCGGCGTCGCGCAGCGCGTGCGAATTGAAGTCGCAGTACGGGCATTTGCGCACGCACCAGGGCAGGTGCACATACAGCGACAGTGGCGGCGTCGCGAGCAGCGCGGGATGAGCCGTGATCGGTGACCCCGGCGGCGGCGGACTCGGCCTGCGCGCGTTCATATCCATCTCGGCTTGCCGCCGGCGTCCGCGCCCAGCTGTTGACGCAGCGCGGCCAGCGCCGTGCCGCGGTGGCTGATGCGGTTCTTCAGGACGGGGTCGAGCTCGGCCGCGCTGCAGCCTTGTTGCGGATCATGAAACACCGGGTCGTAGCCGAAACCTCCCGCGCCGCGCGGTCCGTGCAGGATGCGCCCGTGCCAGCGGCCTTCCGCGAGCAGCGGCGCCGGGTCGTCGGGCCGGCGCAGCAGCACCAGCACGCAGATGAAATGCGCGCCGCGCCGCGCATCGGGCAGCGCGCGCAGCGCTTCCAGCAGCCTGGCGATATTGGCGGCGCTGTCGCCATGACGTCCGGCATAACGGGCACTGGCCAGGCCCGGCGCACCGTCGAGCGCGTCCACGCACAGCCCGGAATCATCGGCCAGCGCCGGCAGGCCGGTGGCGCGCGCGGCATGGCGCGCCTTGAGGATCGCGTTCTCGACGAAGCTCAGTCCGGTCTCCTCGATGTCGGACACGCCCAGCGCCGATTGCGCCACCAGCTCGATGCCGCTGCCGGCGAACAGCTCGTCGAACTCGGCGATCTTGCCGCGGTTGCCGCTGGCGAGGACGAGTCTCATGCGGCCGGCTGGATCAGGTCCCACGCGTTGCCGTACAGGTCCTCGAACACCGCGACGGTACCGTAGGGCTCGGCCCGTGGCCGCTCGCGGAAGATCACTCCGCGCGCCGTCAGAACCCGGTGATCGCGCTGGAAATCGTCGGTGTGCAGGAACAGGCCGACGCGGCCGCCGGTCTGGTCGCCGATGCGGGCGCGTTGCGCGTCGGTGCTGGCCTTGGCCAGCAGTATGCTGGTGCCGCCCGGACCCGCCGGGGCGACCCGCACCCAGCGTTTGTCACTGCCGAGCCGCGTGTCCTCGAGCAGGTCGAAACCGAGTACCCCGGTGTAGTAGGCGATCGCTTCGTCGTAATCGCGCACCAGCAGGGCAATGGCCGCCAGGGTCTGGGTCATGTCACTCCCGTGCCGGCGTCTCGCTAGGCCGCCAGCGCCGCTCGCTGCGCGGCGATCAACGCGTCGATACCGCTGCCGGCCAGTGTCAGCATGGCGTCGAGTTCGTCGCGGCGGAATGCGTGGCCCTCGGCGGTGCCCTGGATCTCGATCAGGCCGCCGCCATCGTTCATCACCACGTTCATGTCGGTGTCGCAGGCGCTGTCCTCGGCGTAGTCGAGGTCGAGCACCGGCGCGCCGCGCCACAGCCCGACCGAGACCGCCGCGACCGCGCCGTGCAGCGGATTGCGCTTCAGCGCGCCGCGCTTGAGCAGGGTGGCGATGGCATCGGCCAGCGCGACATAGGCGCCGGTGATCGCCGCGCAGCGGGTCCCGCCGTCGGCCTGCAGCACGTCGCAGTCGAGCGTGATCACGCGTTCGCCCAGCGCCTGGCGATCGACGCAGGCGCGCAGGCTGCGGCCGATCAGGCGCTGGATCTCCAGAGTGCGTCCGCCCTGGCCGCCGCGTGCGGCCTCGCGCTGGCTGCGCTCGTGGGTGGCGCGCGGCAGCATGCCGTACTCGGCGGTGATCCAGCCCTCGCCCTTGCCGCGCAGCCAGGGCGGTACCCGCTCCTCGACGCTGGCGGTGCATAGCACGCGGGTGTCGCCGCAGGCGATCAGCACCGAGCCTTCCGCATGCCGGGTGTAGTGGCGCTGGATCGACAGGGTGCGCAGCGCGTCGGGGGCGCGGCCGCTGGGTCGCGGTACGGGGGTCATGCGCGGCATCGCTTGGGAAACGGGGTCGACGAGCTTACCATCCCCGCTTTGGCCGACCGCCGGGAATCCGCATGATCCGCAGCATGACCGCCTATGCCTCGGCCGAGGCCGACTCGCCGCTGGGCCGGCTTGCGCTCGAGCTGCGCACGGTCAATCACCGCTATCTGGAAATCTCGCTGCGCCTGCCCGAGGAGCTGCGTGCTTTCGAGGGCGCGCTGCGCGATCGCATCGCGCAACGGCTCGCGCGCGGCAAGGTGGACGTGGCGCTGCGATTGCGCGCCGGCACCGGTGCCGGCGCGCACGCGCTGCGACTCAACGATGCCTATCTGCGCCAGCTCGCCGACAGCGCGCTGCACCTGTCCGGGCGGTTCCCCGAGCTGAGCGTGGAGTTCACCGAGCTGTTGCGCCTGCCCGGCGTGGTCGAGCAGGTCGAGCCCGACCAGCAGGAACTCGGTTCGACCTTGCTGGCGCTGGCCGAGCGCGCGCTGGCCGAGCTCGGCGCGGCGCGCGAGCGCGAAGGTGCGCACCTCGGCGAAGTGATGGGCGAGCGCCTGCAGGGCATCGCCGCGCAGGTGGCGGCGGTGCGCGCGGTGATGCCCGAGATCCGCGCCGCGCAGCGCGGCAAGCTCGACGCGCTGCTGGCCGAGATCAGGGACGCCGCCGATCCGGCGCGCATCGAGAAGGAGCTGGTCGCGCAGCTGCTGCGGCTGGACGTCGACGAGGAGCTCGATCGCCTCGATGCGCACGTCGCCGAGGCGCGCCGCGTGCTGGCGCTGAGCGAGCCGGTCGGCCGGCGCCTCGACTTCCTGCTGCAGGAGTTCAACCGCGAGGCCAACACGCTGGGCTCGAAGTCGGTCGACCCGCGCAATACCCAGGCGGCGGTCGAGCTGAAGGTGCTGATCGAGCAGATCCGCGAGCAGGTGCAGAACATTGAATAGCCGATCACCGAGCAGCGGGCGTTCCGCCACGATGGCGCCGGAGCCGAGGTCCCGCGCAGCGGCGCCGATCGCGGAGGCGCGATGACCGGAACCCTGTTCATCGTCGCGGCGCCTTCGGGCGCGGGCAAGTCCAGTCTGGTCAACGCGCTGCTGGAGCGCGAACCGGGCATGGCACTGTCGATCTCGTACACCACGCGGCGGCCACGCTCCGGCGAGAGTGAGGGCAGCCACTACCATTTTGTCGATCGCGACGCATTCGAGCGGCTGCGTGCCGCCGGCGCGCTGCTCGAGCACGCCGAGGTGCACGGCAATCTCTATGGCACCTCGCGCGCAGCGGTCGAGCACGAGCTTGCCGCTGGTCGTGACGTGCTGCTGGAGATCGATTGGCAGGGAGCGCGGCAGATCCGCGCGGCGATGCCCGGTTGCGTCGGCATCTTCATCCTGCCCCCCTCGCGTGCCGAGCTGGAGCGGCGCCTGCGCGCGCGCGGTGCCGACAGCGACGCCGTGATCTTGCGCCGGCTGGGCAATTCCCGCGAAGAACTGCGCCGTGCCGGCGAGTTCGAGTACTGGATCGTCAACGATCGCTTCGAGCGGGCGCTGGACGACCTGACTGCGATCGTGCGCGGCGTGCGCCAGCGCGCGCCGTTGCAGTGGCCGCGCCCGCAGGCGCTGCTGGACGCGCTGCTGAAAGACGGCTGAACCCGGCTGCTTGGCGCGTTGCGGCAGGTCCTGTACCTTCGAGTTCATTTTCCGATGCCGAAACCCGCTTCCATGCCGACTGCCGCTGCTGCCGATGCCCTGGTCGAGGTCCGCGACCTGACCACGATGCTCAGCGGCAAGGCCGTGTTCGCCGGCCTCAGTCTCGACATCCCGCGCGGCAAGGTCACCGCCATCATGGGTCCCAGCGGCACCGGCAAGACGACCCTGCTCAAGCACATCACCGGGCAGATGCGTCCCGACCGCGGCGTGCTGCGCGTGGACGGCCAGAATGTGCCGGCGCTGGGTCGCGAGGCGCTGTATGCGTTGCGCGAGCGCATCGGCTATCTGTTCCAGAACTCGGCGTTGCTGACCGACTACGACGTGTTCGAGAACGTGGCCTTTCCGCTGCGCCAGCATGCGCGGCTGCCCGAGGTCCTGCTGCGCAACATCGTGCTGACCAAACTGCAGGCGGTGGGCCTGCGCGGCGCGGCACGGCTGATGCCCAGCGAACTGTCCGGCGGCATGGCGCGGCGCGTGGCGCTGGCGCGCGCGATCGTGTTCGACCCGATGCTGATCCTCTACGACGAGCCTTTCGTCGGCCTCGATCCGATTGCGCTCAACCAGGTGCTCAAGCTGATCCGCACCCTCAACCGCACACTGGGCATCACCTCGATTCTGGTCGCGCACGAGTTCGCGGCCGTGCGCCAGGTCGCTGATCTGGTCCACCTGATCGCCAACGGTCAATGCGTCGCCTCGGGCACACCCGAGCAGCTGGCGCGCGGCGAGTCGGACTGGACGCGC
>JAJYDI010000057.1 GCA_021777635.1 Pseudomonadota bacterium | reverse complement strand
CTTCACTGCCGTCTTCGGGCGCGATGAAGCCGAAACCCTTGGCGTCGTTGAACCACTTCACGGTACCGAGCAACATTGCCTTCACCCCTTGCGATGGAAGAAGTGCAGGTCCGGCATGGGTGTCGGGCTGTCCCCCGCGCGACTCCCCGGATCCCCGCACGGCGCGGAGTATCGCCATGATGACGGCCATATCGCAAGCGGGCATCGCGATGGCCACCGCAGACTGCGGCCGGTCGATCGCGGCCGATGATCCCGGATCGAAAACGGCCGGCCCGGCCGCTGCCGGATTCAGGCCATGGCCAGCAGCGCGGCCAGCAGGGCCGGGATGCCGGCGCCGGCGGCAGCGACGTTCGCCTGCACCTCGTCCATGGTGATCGCATGCGGCTCGGGATCGCAGCCGGCCGCCCAGTTGGCGACCACGGCCAGACAGGCGTAGTCGAGCTCCAGCTCGCGCGCCAGCGCGGCCTCGGGCATGCCGGTCATGCCGACCAGATCGCAGCCGTCGCGGCGCAGACGCGCAATCTCGGCGATCGTCTCCAGTCGCGGTCCCTGGGTGGCGCCGTAGCAGCCACCATCGATCAGCGCGACCCCGGCGCGGCGGGCGGCCTGCCGCACATCCCGGCGCAGGTTCGCGCCGTAGGGTTCGCCGAAGTCGATATGCGTCACCGCAGCACCGTCGGCGTCGCTGTAGCTGCCGGCGCGGCCCCAGGTGTAGTCGATCAGCTGGTCCGGCAGCGCCAGCGCGCGCGGTGCCAGGTCGGCGCGGATGCCGCCGACGGCATTGACGGCCAGCACGCGGCGCGCACCCAGCGCATGCAGCGCCCACAGGTTGGCGCGGTAGTTGACCCGGTGCGGGGCGAGCTGATGCTGCTCGCCGTGGCGCGCCAGAAAAGCCAGCGCATGGCCATGGAACCGCCCCAGCACCAGCGGCGCCGAAGGCGCTCCCCAAGGGGTATCCAGCACGCGCCGCTCGATCACCTCGAGGTCCGGCAGCGCATACAGGCCGGTGCCGCCGATCAGGGCCAGCGCGATGGGCTCGCTCATGCACCCTCCGGCAAGGCATAGATGGCCGGCAGGTTGCGCCCCTGTTCCTGGAAGTCCATGCCGTAGCCGAACACGTAGCGGTCGGGCACCTCGAGGCCGCTGACGTCGGCGGAGAGTCCCGGCACGCAGCGGTCGTGGCGCTTGACGCACAGCGCCGCGATCAGCACGCGGCTCGCACCGGCGCCGCGGCAGGCGTCACGCACCGCAGCCAGGGTATGGCCTTCATCGAGAATGTCGTCGGCGAGGATCACCGTGCGACCGCCCAGCTCGGCGACCGGCCGGCGCAGCCAGTGCAGGCTGCCGCCGCGGGTGGCGCCGCGATAGCGCGTGGCGTGCAGATAGTCGAATTCGAGATCGGTGCGCATGGCCAGCGCCAGCGCACCGGCGAACATCAGCGCGCCGTTCATCACGGTCAGGAACACCGCGCGCTCGCCGGCCAGCAGGACGTCCAGCTCGCGGCCCATGCGCGCGATCGCGGCTTCGATCGCGGCGCGGTCGTGCAGGCGCTCGGCTTCGCCGATGGCCTCGACCAGCGTGGCGGGCAGGTTCACGCGGGGTCCCCGCCCACGACGGGCAGTGCCTGCAGCCGGGCGATGAAGGCCGCGCGCTGCGGATTGTCCTCGAGACTGGCCCAACTGCCGGCCGCCGCGCCGCGCAGGCTGGCCAGGCGTGCCGGATCGCAGGGCGCGCGGCCACGCACGCAGGCCAGCGCTTCCTCGACCAGCGCCGGCGCGCACACCAGCACCAGATCGCAGCCGGCATCGAGGTGCGCATGAATGCGCGCGCCGATGCCGCCCGCGGACTGCGCGGCGGCCATGCCGATGTCGTCGCTGAAGACGACGCCGCCGAAGCCCATCTCGCCGCGCAGGATGTCCTCGATCCATACCCGCGCGTAGCCGGCCGGCCGCGGATCGACCGCCGGATAGGCCACATGCGCCATCATCACCGCCTCGGCGCCGGCCTCGAACGCGGCCACGAACGGCAGCAGGTCGGCCGCGTGCAGCGTCTGCAGATCGCGCGGATCGCTGGCGGCGTCGACGTGGGTGTCCTCGCGCACCGAGCCGTGGCCGGGGAAGTGCTTGGCCGTCGCCGCCATGCCGGCCAGATGCATGCCGCGCACGTAGGCCTGCACCAGGGTGGCGCAGGCATCGGGATCGGCGTGCAGCGCGCGCGCGCCGATCGCGCGATTGCCGCGCGCAAGATCGGCGACCGGCGCGAATGACAGGTCCACGTCCAGCGCACGCATCTCGCTGGCCATCACCCAGGCGTGCTCCTCGGCGCGCGCGATCGCGGCGGCGGGATCGCGGTCGTACAGCGCGCCGATGCGCGCCAGCGCCGGCAAGCGGGTGAACCCCTCGCGGAAGCGCTGCACCGGCCCGCCCTCCTGGTCGACGCTGACCAGGAAATCCTCGCCGCGCAGCGCGCGCAGCGCATCGATCAGGTCGGTGACCTGGGCGCGATCGCGAAAATTGCGGGCGAACAGGATCACGCCGCTGATCTCCTCTGCCGCCAGCAGCGCGCGTTCACGCGTGCCCAGCTCCATACCGTCGAAACCGACCACCAGCATCAGGTCTGCTCCTGCCTCTGCGCGAGGCTCCATGTCGAGTAAGGATATTCCGCCAGATGCACGTTCAGATAACGCTCGTCACGACTGACCTCGCGGCCCAGCCAGACGGGCCGCGGAAACGCGGCATCCGCGGCCGGCAGCTCGATCTCGGCGACGACCAGCCCGGCGTTGGCGCCGAGAAACTCGTCCACCTCGAACACGAAACCGTCAACCGGCACATCGTGGCGGATCTTCTCGACGATCGGGCCGCACAGTTGCGCCAGCATCCGCTCGGCATCCGCGCGCGGAATCGGGTACTCGAACTCCTCGCGCTCGATCGTCGAGCGTGCCGACTTGATGTTGAGCCAGGCATCCGTCCCGGCGACGCGCAGTCGCACCGAGGCGCGCGCCAGGCCGGCCGCGTGCGCCGCGGCGCCCACCAGATACCCCTGCGCGAAGCGGCGGCTGCGCACGATCAGCGCGCGCCAGCGGTCGTCGTGCAGCAGGAACTTGCGCTCGATCTCGATGGCCATCAGGCGCCCCGCCGTTGCGTGACCGCGGTCATGTCCGCTCGAACAGCGCGATCGATTCGACATGCGCGGTATGCGGGAACATGTCCATCACGCCGGCCGCGTCGAGCGCGAATCCGCGCCGCGCCAGCGTGGCCGCGTCGCGCGCCAGCGAGCCGGGATGGCAGGATACGTAGACCACACGCCGCGTCGACGCCTGCGGCAGATACTCCAGCAGCCGCTGCGCGCCGGCTCGCGGCGGGTCAAGCAGGAGCGCATCCCAGGACTCGCGCGCCCACGCCGCATCGCGCTGGTCGGCGAACAGGTCGGCACTGAAAAAACGCGCGTTGCCGATGCCGTTGCTCGCGGCATTGTCGACTGCCCGCTGCACCAGGCCCGCCTCGCCCTCGATGCCGGTCACCGTCGCCGCCCGGCGCGCGATCGGCAGGGTGAAGTTGCCCAGCCCGGCGAACAGGTCGAGCACACGCTGATGCGGCTGCGGATCGAGCAGCTCCAGCGCGCGCGCGACCATCGCCCGGTTGATCGCGGCATTGACCTGGATGAAGTCCAGCGGCCGGAATGTCAACGCAACATTCCAGTCGGGCAGCGCGTAGCTGAGCGCCACCGCATCGGCGGCCGCCAGCGGCTGCACGCTGTCGATGCCGCCCGGCTGCAGCCAGATCGCCCAGCCGCGTTCGCGGGTAAACGCCTCGAGGCGTGCGCGATCCGCCGCCGACAGCGGCTGCAGATGGCGCAGCACCAGCACCAGCGCCGCGTCGCCGGCGGCGAACTCGATCTGCGGAATGCTGCGCGCGGCATCGAGCGTGCCCAGCAACTCGCCCAGCGCGCCGAGCTGCGGCCCCAGCGCCGGATCCAGCACCTCGCAGCGGCGCAGGTCGGCGACGAACTGCGGGTTGGCTTCGCGGAAGCCCACCAGCACGCGGCCCTTCTTCTCGACCCAGCGTACCGACAGCCGGCCCTTGCGCCGGTAGCCCCAGGGGTCGGCTGCCAGCGCCGGCAGCCAGCGCCGGGGCTGCAGCTTGCCGATGCGCTCGAGGTTCTCGGCCAGTACCCGCTGCTTGGCGGCGATCTGCGCCGCCGGCGCGAGATGTTGCAGGCTGCAGCCGGCGCAGATGTCGTAATGCGCGCAGCGCGGGACGACACGATCCGGCGACGCGGTCAGCAGTTCGACCACCGCCGCCTCGTCATAATGCCGGTGCCGGCGGGTGATGCGCACACGCACGCGCTCGCCGGGCAGCGCGCCGGCCACGAACAGCGCCTTGCCGCCGAGGCGGGCGACGCCGCGGCCGTCGTGGCTGAGATCGGCGATGGAGACTTCGGTCGCGGTCATGCGCAGAAACGAAGCCCGGGCTTGCGGCCCGGGCTGGCTGGGATCGAGGGGATCGCGGACTACTTCTTTTTCCATGCGCCGGAACGGTCCTGATAATACCAGCCGGGTCGCGCTTCCTGGATCCAGGTCTGCGCGAACACGGCGCGGATGCGTGCTTCCCATTCCGGATGGCCGTTGGCGTTCGCGATCGCGGCATACAGCCGCGCCCGCTGGTCATTGGCACTGGCGACGATCTGGTTGACCTGCGGACGCTGCGCCAGCGGTACCGCAGCGAGATCGCGCACGCCGATGTTGCCGTTGGCGGTGAATCCGACCGCGCCGGACGCCAGCAGCGGCTCGACCTGGCTCTCGAATTCGCTGTGCATGCTGGCGCGGATGGACTGGATCTCGGGCGTGCTGATGTCCATGTCGGGCGCGGCGGCGTGGGCGGCGGGGATCAGCAGGTCGAGCACGGCAGCCAGGCCGCCACCGGACTTGGCGGGAGCCGTGCTGGCGGCCGGTGCCGGTGCCGGTGCCGGCGCCGGTGCCGGTGCCGAAGCCGACGGAGCCGGCCCGATCACGTCCTGGACGATCTGCTGCGCCGCCTTCTGCGCCGCGGCCGCGGGAAAGTAGACATTGATGGTGACGCAGCCCGTCGCCAGCACGGCGAGCAGGGCGGTGAGCACGATTGGAGCGCGGATACGCATGCGGTTCTCCTTGGTCGGTTGGCAAGACATCCTGCCGCGGTTTCAGGCAAACGGACGCGGCCGATCCGCGTCATCGTTGCCGCGACGGGCGGCTGCGTGCTCGTCGCGGCGGCACATCCCGGTGCCATGCCGGAGCAGCCGTTCAAGCCGCCCCCTGTGATATGACGGGCTCAGTGGATCACCGGAGCCTGGCCGGAGGTGGCCGCCTGCAACCGGGACAGCAGCGTCGGCCAGTCCACCCGCGCCTGATGGCCGATCACCTTGATGTAAGGCAGCCCGCCGCCTTCGACGATGGTGTAGCCGCCGCCGTCGGCCGGCGCGACACCGCCCATCGTACAGACGTTGCCCGACAGCGTGCAGCTGAGCCCGATGCGACTGTAGGGAAAGCTGCTGAAGATGCCGAGTACGGCGGCCTGCAGCCCTCCGGCCAGGCCGCCGCCGCCGACCTCGGTGAGGTTCTTGACCGCACGCTGGCTGATGCGGCCGCCATGATCGGCACGCAAGGTCGCAGCGAACGCCACCGGTTTCCAGCTCACCAGGCGCAGACCGCGGATGGACCCGTCGAGCGTGCCGGTGATCTGGCCGAAGTCGAACACGCCGGTCAGCGGCGCCAGGTCGATGTCCTTCAGGCTGAGATCGGCGGCGAGTTCGGGCGCGGGTCCGAACGGATGCGCCAGCGCCAGCCGGGTGACGTCGACGAAACCGCCGAACACGTTGAGACTGAGCCCGCCGTCGAGCGCGATGCGGCCCTGGTCGACGCGCAGGTCGGGCAGCGCGCCGCCCAGCGTGCCGCGAAATGCCGGCCAGCCCAGCGCACCCGAGAGCTGGCCGAGATCGACTCCGGCGAGCGCCAGCGACGCCACCAGCCGGGAGCCCCTGCCGGCACCCGGATCCAGCGCCAGGTGCTGCAGCAACAGCTTGCCGCCCAGCAGCGGGATCGACGCCGGCGCGCTCAGCGCCAGGGCAGCGCCGTCGCCACGCCAGCGCAGTGTCGCCGCGCCCAGCGGCACGCGATACAGGCTGGCGGCGCTCCACATCAGCGTGGTCGCGGGCGTCACCGTGCCCTGCCGCCAGTCCACGCCTCCGTTCAGGCCGGCGACCGCGAAGCGGTTGCCGCCATCAGCGATGTCGACCCGGTCGAAATTGAGCTGCAGGCGGGTCAATGCTCCTTGCGCATAGGCGAGCTGGCCCTGCACGCGCCCGACCGCCTCCAGCCGGGGATAGCCGATCGCGCCCAGCAGGCCCTGGCCATAGCGCTGCAGCGCCTGCGGCAGACGCGCATCGAAGCGGTCGACCCGCAGCGCGGTCAGCGTGCCCGCGGCATTGGCGTTCAATGCGGCGTTCACCTGCAGGCCGTCGCCGTCGTCATAGCGCAACCGCGACACGCTCAAGGCACCGTCGGCCGCGCGCGTGGCGCTGAGATGCAGCTCGGCATCGCGGGCCGGCAAGTCGACGTAAACGCGCCCGGCCAGCAGTTGTCCGCCGCGCAACATGCCGTCGAAACTGAAACGGCTGCTGCTGGCGTCCCGCTCGAAGCTGACATCGCCGCGCGCACCGAACTGCTGCGCGGCGGTCGCGCCCTGAGCGGCGGAGAAGCCGAACCCGGCGAGATTCAGACGCCCCGACACGCGCGTGCGCGCCGGATCGAGATCCACCGCCAGCGTGCCGTCGAGGGTGCCGGCGGTCACGCTGGCGCCTTGCCAGGCCTGCGCCAACGCACCCTGCAGCCAGCCCAGCGGCAACCCGACCATGCGCAGCTCGACATGGGTCGGCGTGTCCAGAGGCACTGCCGCGGCCAGGCGCACGCTGCGCTGGTCGATCACGGCCTCGAGCGTGTCCTCGGCCGGGTCGAGCAGCAGGCCCAGCTGGGCCGCGGCCAGGGCGCCTCCCGGCGCGCCGCGCACCTGCAGCGGCCCATCCAGATGCCAGCGTCCGTCGGTGCCCCGCAGCAGGCTGCCGTCCAGCGCCAGAGCGACATCGTGCCAGCCGAGTGCCGGCACGTCGGCATGCGCGGTCGTCAGGCGCAGCGTGAGGGCGCCGGCCGGCTTTGACGCAGGAGCCAGTGTCAGCGTCACCTGCTGCAGCACGAAGCCGCTGCCGGCGACGCGCGCCGCGCTGGCGCGGATCGCGGCCTGCGCGGATCCCGCTGCGAGCGCCAGAGCGATCGCAAGCAGCCGGACATGCACCCTTGCGGACGGCCTCATGATTGGGGATTCTGACAGAAGGAACGGCTACGCCAGGGAAACGGAGCATGAACGACGACGCTCCCGACATGCTCCTGCGCGTGCTGCTGGCCGAGGATGACGCGGTCAGCCAGCACTTTTTCGCCACGGCGCTCGCCGCTCTCGGCTGCGCCGTGGATGCCTGCGGTCGCGGCGACGAGGCGCTGCAGCTGGCACGCACGCGACCCTACGACCTGCTGCTGCTCGACGTGCGCCTGCCCGGGCTCGGTGGCGCCGACCTGCTGCAAGCGCTGCGCGCCGACGCGCAGGCCGCCTCGCGCGACAGCGTCGCGCTGGCCACCAGCGCGGCTCAGGATTTTGCGCAGCAGCGCACCCTGCTCGGCGCCGGTTTCGCCGGCATCGTGCCCAAGCCGGTCACGCTGGACGCGCTCGAGGCGCTGGTCCAGGCGCAACGCCTGCGCCTCGGTGAGGCCCTGCTCGATGACACCGCCGCGCTGCGGGCACTGGGGCGCAGTCGCGACCGCGTGAGCGCGCTGCGCGGGCTGCTGGCCGCGGAACTGACGGAGTTGGCTGGCGACTTCGAGTACCGGCTGCGCCACGATCCCGCCAGTCTGGTCGAACCGCTGCACCGCCTGCAGGCGGCGTGCGGCTTCTGCGGCGTGCCGGCGCTGGCGGCCGCCGCCGCCGCGCTGGAGCGCGATCTGCAGCAGCACCATGTCGGCACGACACCGACGGCGACGCGCTTCGGTGCACTGCTCGCTGCCACCCGCGGCGCGCTCGGCGGCACCGGCAGCGTGGCGGTCAGCGTCCCCTGAGGGCATCCCCCAGCACGCGCCGGCTGCGCAACTCGCCGCCGCCCAGTACCGCGCTGATCAGGCTGCGCAACAGCCGTCGCAATTCGGCCTGCGCCACGACGCCGGGCTCGTGGTCGCCCGCCAGCGCCAGCAGCGCACTGCCGGACACGCGCACGCCGGGCTGGCCGTGCCAGCGTTGCGGGCCGTGCTCGGGGACATAGACGTAGACCGACTCCGGCGTCACCGGCATGCCGTCGTCGGCCTCGCGCTGCAGCTGCGGCGCATAGCCGAGGGCACCCAGCAGGTCGCGCTCGAAGCGGCGCAGCGTCCAACCCAGGGCAGCACCGGCGCTCAGCCGCACCAGGGCCTCGCCGTAGGCGGCAAACAGCGCCGGGTGCGGGTCCTGGCGACCGCTGAGACGCACCGTCAGCTCGTTGAGATAGAGGCCGGCGAGCAGGGCGTCGCCGGCCAGCGGCAGCGGTACGCCGACCTCGACCGCGGTCAGGGTGCCCAACTCGCCACGCAGCAGGAAATCCAGCGCCAGCAGGCGAAACGGCTCCAAGGTCGCGCGGCCGCCGCCGCGCGCCCGCGCACCGCGCACGCCGCGCGCCACCAGGCCGATGCGACCTTGATCACGCGTCAGGCATTCCAGCAGCAGCGAGGTCTCGCGCCAGGGGCGCGCATGCAGGACGTAGGCGGGCTGCTGCTGGACGCGCACGCTGCCGCGCGCTAGTCGGTCAGGCCGAGGCGGCGCAGCGCGCTGGCGTCATCCGACCAGCCGGCGCGGACCTTGACCCACAGGCGCAGATGGACACGGCGCGCGAACAGCCGCTCCATCCCGCGGCGCGCGGCGCTGCCGACAGCCTTGAGCATGGCGCCGCCCTCGCCGATCACGATCGCCTTCTGGCCCTCGCGCTCGACCCAGATCGCCGCGTGGATCTCGGCCATGCCATCCTCGCGCTCGACGAACTGTTCGATCTCGACCGTGGTCGCGTAAGGCAGTTCCTGGGCCAGTCGCAGCATCAGCTGCTCGCGCACCAGCTCGGCGGCGAGGAAACGCTCGCTGCGATCGGTCAGCTCGTCCTCGGCGTACAGCGGGTCGCGCACGGGCAGGCGCTCCAGAATCGCGAGCTCCAGCGCGGCCAGGCCCTCGTTGCGCAGGGCCGAGACGTAGAACACGGCGTCGAAGGGATGTCTGGCGACGACCTCGGCGACGTACGGCAACAGCGCGCGCTTGTCCTTCTGCCGATCGATCTTGTTGACCGCCAGCAGCCGCGGCCGTGCATGCTCGGCCAGCGCCGCATGCACGCTGCTGTCCTCGTCGGTCCAGTGACCGGATTCGACCACCTGGACCGCCACGTCGACCTCGGCGATCGCGGCATGCGCGGCGCGGTTGAGGCTGTGATTGAGCGCGCGCCGCGCACCGCGATGCAGGCCGGGCGTGTCGACGTAGAGGATCTGCCCCGCCGGCCGGGTGGCGATGCCGAGGATGCGGTGCCGGGTGGTCTGCGGCTTGGGGCTGACGATGCTCAGGTGGGCGCCGACCAGCGCGTTGAGCAGGGTCGACTTGCCGACGTTGGGGCGGCCGACCAGGGCGGCAAAACCGCAGCGCAGGATGTTGTCGCTCATGCGACGTCCTGCGCCGCAAGTGCGGCCAGCGCCATCTGTGCAGCGTCCTGCTCGGCGGCGCGGCGGCTGCTGCCGCTGCCTGGAAAGCTCGCCGGACAGGGCGCCTCGATCACGCAGGTCACCGCGAACACGCGCGCATGCTCCTCACCGAGAGCCGCGCCCAGCTCGTAGCGCGGCAGCGGCTGGCCGCGCGCCTGCAACAGCTCCTGCAGGCGCGTCTTGGGGTCCTTCTCCGGCCGCGGCAGCCCCGCGGCGCGCGCTGCGAACAGGCCGCGCACGACGCCGCGACAGGCGTCGAAGCCGCCGTCGAGATAGACCGCGGCCAGCAGCGCCTCGAACGCATCGGCAAGAATGGAGTCACGGCGGAAACCGCCGCTCTTGAGCTCGCCGGAGCCCAGCCGCAATCCCCCGCCGATCTCGAGCTCGCGCGCGACATCCGCCAGCGCGGTGCCGTTGACCAATTGCGCGCGCAACCGCGACAACTCGCCCTCGTCGGCGCGCGGATGCTGCTCGAACAGCAGCTCGGCGACGAGCATGTTGAGCAGCGCATCGCCGAGAAACTCCAGACGCTCGTTGTTGGGCCGGCCGGCACTGCGATGGGTCAGAGCCAGCGTGGCCAGTTGCGGGTCGCGAAAGGCGTAATCGAGCTGCACGCCTCAGCCACCGGTGGACAGCGTGTTCATCGGTACCGTCTTCTCGAAGTGCAGCAGGAAGTCGATGTTGTAGATGAACGGGATGTCGCGCTCGTACTTGATCGACAGTTGCGGCGTGCCGTTGCCGGTCAGGATGCGGATCCGCGCATTGTTGAGCGTGCTGCTGTCGACGTACTGGAAGTCGCCCTTGAAGGACATGTCGCGCTTGATCTGGTCGAGCGGCTTGTTGACCACGCCGGGCTCGGCCGCGACTTCCTTCAGGGTCTTGACCACACCCATGTACTCAGCATAGGCCGGCACCAGCTTCATCGCCATGAAGGCGAAGAAGCCGAAGATGATCAGGATGAACAGGAACCCCAGCAGGGTGATGCCTGACTGCCTCGTTTTCATGTCGCCCCCTCATGCCCCGCCGCGCGGGAAGTCAATGGATGATGGTGCCGATGCGCTTGAGATCGATGCCGCGCGACTCGCCGCGCCAGCTGAACCAGATGAAGAACGCGCGCCCGACCAGGTTCCGCTCCGGCACGCAGCCCCAGAAGCGGCTGTCGTAGCTGTTGTCGCGATTGTCGCCCATCGCAAAGTAGCAGTGGGGCGGCACCTTCCAGCTGCCCTGCGGGGCGCGGCTGAGATCGGGCATTTCGATCAGGTCGTTCTGCACGCGGCCGAGGTCCTCGCGATAGAGCTGCCCGGCATTGGCCTCGACCAGGGCGCTTTCCTTGCCGCTGCCGTCATCGTAGGGCCCGACCAGCGCGGTCGGAACCGGCTTGCCGTTGATGTAGACCTGCTCGTTGCGGACCGTCACGGTATCGCCCGGCAGGCCGATCACGCGCTTG
>JAJYDI010000056.1 GCA_021777635.1 Pseudomonadota bacterium | reverse complement strand
GCCAGGATGGCCTCGTGCGCGCTGCCGTCGTCGCCGGACAGGAACGCGAAATCGTCCCGCACCAGCGCCGCGACGGCGGCGATGCGTGCCGCATCGGCGCGCGCTTCCTTGATGGCCACGATCCGCGGATGCTCACGCAGTGCGGCGACCGTTTCGGGCAACAGATCGCAGCCGGTGCGCGAGGGCACGTTGTAGAGCACCACCGGCAGATCGCCGGTCTCGGCCAGCGCGAGAAAGTGCCGCCGCAAACCTTCCTGGGTCGGGCGCACGTAATAGGGCGTGACCACCAGCGCGGCGTCGGCACCAAGCGCTTCGGCGCGTCGGGTCAGCGCGATCGTCGGCGCGGTGCCAGCCTGGCCACAGCCCGCCAGCACCGGGACGCGGCCGGCCACGTGCTCGACGGCAAATGCCAGCAGGCGCTCCCACTCGTCCTGCCCGAGCATGTGCGCCTCGCCGGTCGAGCCGGCGACGACCACGCCCTGCGTGCCGCCGCCGAGCTGATGGTCGAGCAGGCGCGCGAAGGCGTCGAGATCAAGCGCGCCGTCGGCCGCGAACGGCGTGGCGAGAGCACAGATGCTGCCGGAGAGCTTCAAGGGGGACACCTTTGGCCGGTGTGCAAGCATGTTACTTGCGGGTTTGCGAGGCGGGCAAGTAAGCTCGCGACAGGCCGGACGCGTCGTTCGCGCCGGGGACCGCCAGCCCGCACGGGTGTATCCACTTGAACCGATCTTCCCAGCGTCCCGGACCCGACAACCACCTGCTGATCCAGACCGTGACCCCCGCCGCGCGCTCGCCGCTGCTGGCGCTGGTCAAGCGCATCGCCGATTCCGGCTGCAATCTGGCGGATACCCGCGTCTCCACCGTCGGCGCCGATGTCTCGCTGGTCCTGCTGGCGCAGGGACCGTGGGATGCGGTGGCCAAACTCGAGGCCGCGCTGACGCGCGCCGGCCGCGACGAGGAATTGCACCTGGTCAGCTACCGGACCACGCCGCGCGCGCCGCAGTCGCATCTGCTGCCGTACGTGGTCGAAGTGGTGGCGGCCGACAAGCCCGGCGTGCTGCTCGACATCATCGAGTTCTTCGCCCGTCGCAGCATCACGATCGAGCAGCTGACCTCGTCGCGCTACCGCGCCATGCAGACCGGTGCCGACATGTTCTCGGCGCAGATCACCATCGGCATCCCCAGCGAGGCGCACATCGCCGCGCTGCGCGATGACTTCCTCGAACTCTGCGACGGGCTCAATCTCGACGCCATCATGGATCCAATGAAGTTCTGACCGGGAGAACGTCATGGTCTTCGCCGCGCTTTCCTTCGCGCTTGCCGACTTCGCACTCGCGGCGGGCGCCTGCAGCGAGCTGCAAAACCTGAAAAAGCGCGTCACCCGACTCGAGCAGGACCGCGGCCCGCGATGATCGACCTCGGCGAGCGCATTCCCGACCTGCCCCTGGCGCTGTCCAGCGGCAAGACCGCACGACTGATCGACTACGCCGGGCACTGGCTTGTGCTGTACTTCTACCCTAGGGACAGCACGCCGGGCTGCACCGCCGAAGGCCTCGAGTTCAACGCGCTTCTGGCGCAGTTCGGACGCCGCAAGGCCGTGGTGTTGGGTGTTTCGCGCGACTCGCTTACCTCGCACCGGAACTTCTGCGCTCGCCAGGGCTTCGCGTTCGATCTGGTCAGCGACGGCGACGAGTCGCTGTGCCGCGCTTTTGACGTGATCCACGAGAAGGTGCTCTACGGCAAGCACCACCTCGGCGTGGTACGCAGCACCTTTCTCATCGCTCCGGACCAGACGCTCGCGCGGGCATGGCGCAACGTCAAGGTCGCGGGTCACGCCCAGGCCGTGCTGGACGCGATTCCGTCCCGGTGAACGGCCGCCCCCGCCCGATCGCCTTCCCGCGCGACTGGCGCCGCGACGGCCCGATGCCGTCTCCCCCGCTCCACTACCACGAGGATCCGTCCGCATGACTCGCGGCAAGCGCATCTACGCCCTCGATACCAACGTGCTGCTGCACGACCCGACCTCGTTGTTCCGTTTCGAGGAACACGACGTATTCATTCCGATGACGGTGCTGGAGGAACTGGACGAGAAGAAAAGCGGCGGCTCGGAGCTGGCCCGCAACGCACGCCAGACCAGCCGCTTCCTCAACGAGCTGATCGAGCGCGGCAACGGCCACGGCATCAAGGACGGCCTGCCGCTGACCGATCCGCAAGGCATCAAGCTGGGCCGCGGCGGCGCCGCGGGCAAGCTGTGGTTCCAGTCGCGCACCGCCGACAGTCACCGCAAGGCCGACAACGAGATCCTTGCCGCGGTACTCGATCTGCGCGAGCGCCACCCGGACACGCCGGTGGTGCTGGTCAGCAAGGACATCAACCTGCGCATCAAGGCGAGCATCTACGGCATCGCCGCCGAGGACTACGAGAACGACCGCGCGCTGGACGACTTCGCCCTGCTCTTCAGCGGCCACGCCGAACTGCCGGAGGACTTCTGGCAGCGCCATCCCGAAGTGCGCTCATGGTCGGAGCGCGGCCATACCTTCTACGAGCTGGCCGCAGCCAAGGACGAGGAGTGGCATCCGCATCAGTGCTTGTATCTTCCCGGAGACGCGGGCATCGAACTGCGCGTGCTCGGCATCACCGACGGCAAGGCGCGGCTGAAACTGCTGGACGACTACAGCGGCCACACCCATACCGTCTGGGGCATCTCGGCGCGCAACCGCGAGCAGAACTTCGCGCTCAACGTGCTGATGGACCCCGAGGTCGACTTCGTCACCCTGCTCGGCACCGCCGGCACCGGCAAGACCCTCCTTGCGCTGGCGGCGGGGCTGGCACAGGTGATGGACCAGCAGCGCTACCGCGAGATCATCATGACCCGCGCGACGGTGTCGGTGGGCGAGGACATCGGCTTCCTGCCCGGGACCGAGGAGGAAAAGATGACGCCGTGGATGGGCGCACTGACCGACAATCTCGAGGTTCTGGCCAATCCCGAAGAAGGCGGGGCTTGGGGCCGCGCGGCGACAAACGATCTGCTTGCCTCGCGGGTCAAGATTCGTTCGCTCAACTTCATGCGCGGACGGACCTTCCTCGGCCGCTACGTGATCATCGACGAAGCGCAGAACCTGACGCCCAAGCAGATGAAGACCCTGATCACCCGCGCCGGCCCCGGCACCAAGATGATCTGCCTCGGCAACGTCGAGCAGATCGACACCCCCTACCTGACCGAGACCAGTTCCGGCCTGACCTACGCGGTGGACCGCTTCAAGGGCTGGCAGCACTCGGCGCACATCACCCTTCGCCGCGGTGAACGCTCGCGACTGGCGGACTTCGCGTCGGAGGCGCTGTGATCGAGCCGGGACCGGAGACCCCGGGTCCGGGACCCGGGAATGGCGCTGAACTGCAGACACTCGTTCGCCGTCAGGCGACATCTGCGAAAACGCTGCGGATCGCAATTCGAGCACGGAGGCTCGGCAAAGACTGCAACGTCGGATGGTGGAGGGCAAATTCTCGCGACTACCGTGCCGCCTTGGCGACGCAAGCGTGAGGCAGCGTCCGGTTACGCCGCGCTCTGTCTCCCGGGCCCAGGGTCCCGAGTCCCGGATCCCGCTTGCCGAGTCCCGAGCCCCTGCTCCGCCAGTCGTTCTCACTATCGCGGGCTCCGACTCGGGCGGTGGCGCCGGCATCCAGGCCGACCTCAAGGCCTTTCATGCCCGCGGCGTGCACGGCACCAGCGCGATCACCGCCATCACCGCGCAGAACACGCGCGGCGTCAACGCGGTGCATCCGGTGCCTCCGCGCCATCTGCGCGCACAGATCGCTGCGGTGTTCGACGACTTTCCCGTCGCGGCGGTCAAGACCGGGATGCTCGGCAGCGCGGTGGCGGTGCGACTCGTTGCGCGTGAGCTGGCGCGCCGGCGACCGCCATGGATCGTGGTCGACCCGTTGATCATCGCGACACGCGGGGCGCGCCTGCTGGATGCCGATGCGATCGCGGTGCTGATCGAAGAGCTGATTCCGCTGGCGGACGTGCTGACGCCCAACCGCCCGGAGGCGGAGGCGCTAACGGGCCTGCGCATTCGCAGCAAACGCGACGCCGACGCGGCCGCCGACACCTTGATGGCGATCGGCGCGCGGTCCGTGCTGCTCAAGGGCGGCCACAGCCGCGGCGCAACCGTTGTGGATCGTTACTACGACGTGCGCGGCATGCTCGAGATCCGCCACCCGCGGCGGGCGCTCGAAGGCCACGGCACCGGCTGCGCGCTGGCTGCGGCGATCGCGGCCGAACTGGCCAGGAACGCCGCGCCGCGTGTCGCAGTCCGCCGCGCCATCGCCTACGTGCAGCGCGCCCTGGCGGCGGGATACCGGCCGGGCGGGGGCGCGGCGTACATGTTGCGACACTGAATCCGCCCGCGCAGCGGATCAGCCGCTTCGCGGCGGGCCCCGCGCGGCGCGAATGCCGATAGCTCTGCGGGAATCAGGCGGCGCGGCTGTGCCCGGCGCGCACGCGCTCGACCAGAGCATCGGCGAAAGTGCCTGTGCTACCGCTACCGCCAAGATCGGGGGTGAGGCGATCACGCGCCTGCAGGGTGTCGTGGATGGCACGGCGCACACGATGTCCCTGCTCGACGAGGCCGAGATGGTCGAGCAGATCCGCCGCCGCCAGCAGCAGCGCGCAGGGATTGGCCATGCCCTTGCCGGCGATGTCGGGCGCCGAACCGTGCACCGCTTCGAAGATCGCCGCTTCGCTGCCGATGTTCGCACCGGGCGCCAGCCCCAGCCCGCCGACCAGGCCCGCGCAGAGATCGGAAAGGATGTCGCCAAACAGGTTGGTGGTGACGATCACGTCGAACTGCTCCGGTCGCATTACCAGCTGCATGCAGGTGTTGTCGACGATCAGCTCGTTGCATTCAATCTCGGGATAGTCGCGGGCGACCTCGCGCGCCACCTTCAGGAACAACCCCGATGTGGTCTTCATGATGTTGGCCTTGTGCACCACCGTCACCTTGCGGCGACCCTTGCGGCGGGCAAGCTCGAAGGCATAGCGCACGATGCGCTCGGAGCCGCGGCGGGTGATGCGGATGATCGACTGCGCCGTCTCGCCATCGGACGATACGGTCTGGCCTTCGGAGAGGTAGGCACCCTCGGTATTCTCGCGCACCGTCAGGATGTCGATGTGTTCGTAACGGGCCCTGGTGCCGGGGAAACTGATCGCCGGGCGCACGTTGGCGTAGAGATCGAAGCGCCGGCGCAATTCGACGTTGAGCGAGCTGAAGCCCCCGCCGATCGGCGTGGTCAGCGGCCCCTTGAGCGCGACGCGATGGCGCGCGATGGCGTCCAGCGTCGCCTGCGGCAGCAACTCGCCGCTGCTCTCGTAGGCGGCCATGCCAGCCTCGACGAATTCGTAGGCAAGGCCACAGTCGAGCGCGTCGAGCACGCGCAGCGTGGCGGACATGATCTCGGGGCCGATGCCGTCGCCCCGGATCACCGCGATGGTCTTGCTCATCGAAAGCTCCTCGCGGCGCAGTTCGTCGCGTAGCAAGCCTGCAATTATCGGTCAGCGGCGCCCCCCGCGACAAGCCGGAGCCGCGCCACAGCGATTCGGCGCTGCCGACGTCATCGGATCCGCGCGAGCTTCTTTACGCCAGAGGCTCTTCGTCCGCGACCTCGAGGTCATCGAGAAAATCCACCGCGCGGCGCAGGTGCGGTATGACGATTGATCCGCCCACCACCAGCCCAACCTGGAACACTTCGAGCATCTCCTCTCGACTGATGCCGGCTTCCTTGCACTGGGCCACGTGGTAGCTGACGCAGTCGTCGCAGCGCAGCACCAGCGAAGCGACCAGACCCAGCATCTCCTTGGTGCGCACATCCAGGGCACCGTCCTTGTAGCACTGCGTGTCCAACGCGAAGAAGCGCCGCACGACCTGATTGTCGTGCTCGAGAATGCGCGCGTTCATGCGCTGGCGGAATGCGGTGAAGTCCCTGACCCGGTTGCTCACGGCGCGGCCTCCGCCAACAGGGTGGCGAGGCGTCCGTCGCGATCCGCCGCAGCCAGATCGTCGAAGCCGCCAACGTGATGGTCATTGATGAAGATCTGCGGCACCGTGCGCCGACCGGCGCTGCGCGTCAGCATCTCCTCGCGCTTGGCCGGATCGACATCCACCCGCGACTCCGTCCATTGCAACCCCTTGCTCCGGAGAAGATTCTTGGCCGCCACGCAATACGGGCAGACGGCGGTGGTGTAGATTTCGATGACAGACATTGCGGGCTCCGCGACGGCCGCGCGGCACGGCGGCGTGCAGCGACGCAGGATGCGGGCGCCATCGATCGCACGCAAGCCCCCGTTACCGCGCATGGATGCCGGCGCGCTCGCTGGCGGCGCACCTAATGGCGCGCTAACGTGCGCCCGGCGATGATGATGCCCCGTATGCGTAAACGCTCCCTTTACCTCGTCCCTCTGATCGCCGGTATCGCCTTTGCGGCCGGCGCGCAGACCTCGTTCCGGCTGCCGGACCTCGGCAGCTCGGCGGCCGCGCTGATCTCGCCGACCGAGGAGCAGGCCTATGGTGCCGACATGCTGCACCAGATGCGAGCGATGCATCTGGTGCTCGACGACCCGCTGGTCGATGGCTACGTCAGCAGCCTCGGCTACCGGCTCGTAGCCGTCAGCGACGAACCCAAGCAGAAGTTCACCTTTTTCGTGGTCCGCGACTCGCAGATCAACTCGTTTGCCGCTCCGGGCGGATACGTCGGAGTCAACGCCGGCCTGATCATCGCCACCCACAGTGAGAGCGAGCTGGCTGCGGTTATGGCGCACGAGATCGCACACATTACCCAGCATCACCTCGAGCGCGCCTTCGAGGATGCGCGCAAGACCACACCACTGCTGGCGCTGGCACTGCTGGGCGCGATTGCGGCTGGCGCTGCGGGCGGCAGCAATGGCAACGCGCCGATCGCGATCCTGGCCGGCGGCGAAGGACTGGTCGCCCAGCGCCAGCTGAATTTCACCCGCCATGACGAGGAAGAGGCCGATCGCGTCGGCATTGGCACACTTGCGCGCGCCGGCTTCGATCCCGAGGCGATGGCCCGGTTTTTCCAGCGCATGCAGGAAGACTTGCGCCCCGACCACGGCAGCGGTGATCTGCCGCAGCTATTGCAGACCCACCCGGTGACCTCGCAGCGCATCAGCGAAGCCGAGGCGCGTGCGCACGTGATCGAAGAGCAGATGCGCGCGCACCCGCCCGCGATCTACGCCGTCGGCAGTCACTGGCAGACCAGCATCGAGCCGCTCCCCTATGTGCGCCACCCAGGCGAACTGATCGCGTACGCGCGCAGTGCCGATGGCGAGGAAGGCAGCGGTGCCTATGCCCTCTATGCCCTGATGCGCGAGCGCGTGCGCGTTCTGATGAGCGATCAGCCCAACACGCTGGCTGACTACTACGCAAGGAATCTGCGCCAGCACCCAACCTTCAATACGCCGGCCAACCATTACGGCTATGCCCTGACCCTGATCCGCCTCGGCGATGGCACCTCGGCTTTGCGCCAGCTCGAGCCGCTGCTGGCGGCGCGCCCGGACAATCTGCCGCTGCGGCTGGCGACTGCGCACGCCGAACTGGTCGCCGGCGCTCGCGCGGCCTCGCTGCAACGCTACGCGGCGATCACCCGCGACTGGCCGCGCAATCATGCGGTAGCACTGGCCTATGCCAAGGCGCTGCTGGCCGACGGCAAGGCCGACGGCGCCCCGGAAGCCGCGCACCTGCTCAAGCCGCTGCTCGACGATGCCGACGAACCGGACCTCTATCGTACCTATGGTCGAGCCGCCGACCTCGCCGGCCAGCCGATCCGCGCAGCCGAGGCCTACGCCGACGCCACCTTTCTCGCCGGGCAGCCGGCTGACGCGCTGGATCAGCTGCAGCGTTTGGCCAAGCGAAGCGATCTGGACTACTACCAGCGCGCGCGCATCGAGGCGCGCATCGCCTGGATCACGCCAATCGTGCTGGAGATGCGCAAGCGCCACCTGCGCCAGCAGGACGGCAGCGGCTCCGGCTGAGCCCGCGGTCGCCGTCCTGTCATCGAACAGCAGCGAATTGTCATAACCGCGTAACAGGATCACGCTGCAATCATTGCGTCACAGGCAAGCAAAGGCGTAAGCCGCGTGCAAAAGCGCATCCTGATCGTCGAAGACGAGGCCTCGATCCGCGACATGGTGGCCTTCGCCCTGCGCAAGGCGGGCATGGAGCCGGTGCATGCCGCCGACGCACGCGCCGCCCAGCTGGCGATGGCCGAGCAGGTGCCCGACCTGATCTTGCTCGACTGGATGCTGCCGGGCATGAGCGGGCTGGATCTGGCGCGCCGGCTGCGCAAGGAAGACCTTACCCGCGAGATCCCGATCATCATGCTCACCGCGCGCGGCGAGGAAATGGATCGCGTCAACGGCCTCGAAGCCGGCGTCGACGACTACGTGATCAAGCCGTTCTCGACGCGCGAGCTTTTGGCGCGCATTCGCGCCGTGTTGCGGCGCAGCCAGGGCGATGACGGCACCGGCTTGGTCGAAATGGGAGGATTGCGCATCGACGGCCCGGCACACCGCGTGTTCGCCGGCGAGGAGGCGGTGCCAATCGGACCTACCGAGTATCGTCTTCTTTACTTCTTCATGACCCACGCCGAGCGCGTGTATTCGCGCACCCAGTTGCTGGACCACGTCTGGGGCGGCAGCGTGTATGTGGAGGAACGTACGGTGGATGTGCATATCCGTCGCCTGCGCAAGACGTTGGAGCCTTGGCAGTTCGATCGCATGGTGCAAACCGTGCGCGGCACCGGCTATCGCTTCTCCGCGAGCTTCTGATGGCCAGCGCCCTGCCCGCGCCGCGACATGGCGGCCATCTGCCGCCCGCATGCGGCTGACCGTGGCTCGCCTCGCGGTCGGCAGCGCGGTCGCCTTGCTGGTGGCCACCGCGGTCGGTCACGCCCTGAACGTGGCACCGATCGCAATTGCCATCGTCGCGACACTTGCGCTGGTCACGGTACTGGCGCGCCTGAGCCATCTGGAATCCCACATGCCCGCAACCGCGTTGTCACCGTCCGCCGCCGACGCGGCGCGTCAAGCCCTGCGCACGCGCCGGCTGGCCGGGCAATTGCGCGCGCTGCGCAATGCCGCCGCGGCGCTGCCCGATGCCCTGGTGCTGCTCGACCGTGAGGGCCGCGTCCGTTGGTTCAACGATGCCGCGGTGCGGCTTCTGGGTATGCGCCGCCCGCAGGATCGCCGCATTTTGCTGAGCGCCCGCCTGGCTGGCAGCGCCATCGCCGACTGGCTCGCCGGCCGCGACCCCGAACCGCTCGACGATGTGCCCGCACCCTCTGATGCGGCCCTGCATCTGTCGCTGTCGCTGCTGCCGATCGGCCACGACCAGCAATTGCTGATCGCGCGCGACATCAGCAACCTTAATCGTCTCGAGCAGGTCCGCCGCGACTTTGTCGCCAATGTCTCGCATGAACTGCGCACGCCGCTGACCGTGATTCACGGCTATCTCGAGCTGCTCGATCCCGAGGATACCCCCGAGCTGGAGCCGATCATCGGCGAGATGCGTCTGCAATCCAGGCGAATGGCCCAGATCGTCGAGGATCTGCTGACCCTGTCGCGGCTGGAGACCCGTCCCCGGCTGGTCGAGGAGCATGTCGCGATGCGTGCGTTGATCGCCACTCTGCGCAAGGAGGCCGAGGCGCTGAGCCACGGACGGCACACGATCGAGATCGAGGCCGAGGACGCTGTCGATCTGCTCGGATCGCTGAAGGAGCTGCACAGCGCGTTCTCCAACCTGGTCAGCAACGCCGTACGCTACACGCCGACCGGCGGCCGCATCGGGATTCGCTGGCGACGCACGCCGGAAGGACTGGAATTCGCGGTCGCTGACACCGGCTACGGCATTCCGGCCAGCCATCAGGCGCGCCTGACGGAGCGCTTCTACCGGGTCTCATCCAGCCGCTCACGCGAGACCGGCGGTACCGGGCTGGGTCTTTCGATCGTCAAGCATGTGCTCAACCTGCATCAGGCACGGCTGACAATCGCAAGCGAACCCGGACGCGGATCGACGTTCGCTGCGCTCTTCGGCAGCGAACGCGCGCTCGATCCCAGCGCCAGGGATGCCTAAGCCGACACCGGTTGCCGTGCGCGCGCGCTACCGCCATGCTCAGCGCCCCGCAGGATGGCAACCGATGACCCAAGCGTCCGATCTCGACCGTCCCGAGCTGTTTCTCAACCGCGAGCTGGCGGCACTCGAGTTTAATTTCCGCGTGCTGGCGCAGGCGCGCGACCCGCGCATGCCCCTGCTGGAGCGACTGCGCTTCCTGTGCATCGCCAATACCAACCTCGATGAATACTTCGAGGTGCGCGTCGCGGTCCTCAAGCAGCATCTGGCCTTCGGTGATGCCCGCCCGGGTGCCGATGGTCTGGCGCCCAGCGAGGTACTGACGCGCATCCGCGAGCGCGCACTGGAGCTGGTGCGCGAACAGTACATGACCTGGACAGAGGAGCTGCAGCCGGCTCTGGCCGAGGAAGGCATCCGCTTTTTGACCCGCGACAAGTGGACGGCCCGACAGAAGCGCTGGCTGCAGGGCTATTTCCAGAACGAAATCCTTCCGGTGCTGTCCCCGCTGGGGCTGGACCCGGCGCATCCGTTTCCACGCATCCTCAACAAAAGCCTCAACATCGCGGTCGTGCTTGAGGGTCGCGACGCCTTTGGCCACGCCGGCCACATGGCACTGGTGCGCGCACCGCGCTCGCTGCCGCGACTGATCCGCCTGCCCGCGCAGGTGTCGCAGTCGCCATACGAATTCATCTTCCTGGCCGGCCTGCTGCAGCAGTTCGCCGATGAGATGTTTCCCGGGTTCCGCGTGCAGGGCTCGTACCAGTTCCGGGTCACCCGCAACAGCGAGCTGACCATCGAGGAGGAGGAAGTCGAGAACCTGGCCAACGCGCTGACCGAGGAGCTGATCGGGCGCGGCTATGCGCGCCCGGTGCGACTGGAAATCGCCGAGAATTGTCCCAAAGCCATCACCGAACTGCTGATGGCGAACTTCGATCTGAACGAAGCCGATGTCTACCGCTGCGCCGGGCCGGTCAATCTCAACCGGGTATTGGCGATCTACGACCAGGTCGACCGGCCCGATCTCAAGTTCGCCAAATTCACCCCGCGCCTAGCGCCAGCGCTGCTGCAAACGCCGAATGTATTCGAAGATCG
>JAJYDI010000055.1 GCA_021777635.1 Pseudomonadota bacterium | reverse complement strand
CTGAAGGTGTTGGCAGCGGCCGTGGAGCTTCCTTTGAAACGTTTTTCGAGCTCGGCGAGGATCATCTGCTGGGCCTTGGCGACCTCGCCGGTTTCCAGCAGCTTCTTGATCACGTCCTTTTGCGCGACGGTGAAGGTGATGCCGACGCGCTGCAGCTGCACCATGCCGTAGATGGGATTGTCGAGCGCCTTGCCGACTTCCTGCGCGGCGGTATTCAGATCCACGTGCAGCGCCGTGGCCATGTCGAGCACGACCTTGGTGGCGCCGACAAACTCGTTGCCGCGGATGCGCCGGAACGTGAGCAACAGGTTTTCGGCGCTGAGGATCGCGTTGTCGCTGTAGGTGCTGGTCTTCATCAGCGCATCGGCAAGATTGATGTACTGCTGACGGCTCAGCCCGGCGGTGTTGCCGGTGCTCTTGAGCGCGGCGTCGAGCTGTGCCAGCGCGCGCTCCTGATCCTTGGTGGCGTTGTAGACGGCGGCCAGCGCGCCGACGCCGAAGGCGGCGGCGAACAGGCTCTTCAGGCCCCCGAGTTTCTGGCCGAAGGCGTCGAGCCGGGCGCTGGCGCCGTCGAAGCCGCGGCTGGCGTCGTGGCCGGCCTTGCGCGCGGTGGTGCCGAGATTCTGAAACGCCTTTTCGAGACGCTGGGCGGCGGCAGGATTGGCGGCGAGGTCGATCTGGATTTTGACGCTGTCAGCCATCGCTCGATTGCTCCAGTGCCTGCATGACCTGCTCGAACCCTTCCTGCGTGGCCTGCGCGGCGCGCATCAGCAGCAGCAGGTCGCGTTGCCGTGCGGTGCGCGCGCGTGCCGCCACCGCTCCCCAGTACCGCACTTGCGCCAGCGTGTAGCCCTGCGCGCCGGCATGGCCGGCGCCGATCAGTGCGTGGACGGTGGCGGCAAGGGCGTCTCCGAGATCCCGCGCGCTGCTGCCTCCATCAGCCGGTTCATCGCCGGCAGCAGGCGATGGGCGAAAAAATCGGAGTTGACCTCGATGACGGCGCCGAGCACGTCGAAGAACGCGTCGCCCTGCAACGCGCCGACTTCGGTGCGCGACAGGCCGCTGCCGTGCGCGGCGATGGCGATCAGGCCCTCGCTGTACTGGGCGAACAGCGCCAGCAGCGGCAACGTGCCGAGCGCGGCGAACACCTCACCGCCATCGCGCAGCATGGCGGCCAGCGCGCTGACCGGCGCCGGCGCGATCTCCAGCACCTTCCCCGCGACGCACACGGAGAGGGTGCGCGGGGGGGCCAGGGCGTCGAGAGCGGCCTGGCTCATGCCGGACGCCCGTCGATGTACATGGCGGCGAGCGAGCCCGATACCAGGAACTCGACGTCGAAGTCCATCTGCATGAGCGTGCTGCGCGACTTGAAGTCGAGGTTGCCGTTGGGGCTGATCTCGACGCGCGGACCGACCAGATCGCGGTTGCTGCCGGTGGTGTTTTCGGCGATGAAGCGCAGCCGGCCGAAGCGCGCGCCGAGCGCGTTGCTGGCCACCTGCTCGCGGCTGCCGGCGACGGGCGTGTAGCCGAGCTTCAGGTTGGTGACGCCGTCGACGATGCTGCCGCCCGTCAGGATGCGGATGCGGCCCAGCGCCAGATCGGCCTCGTAGTCGGTGCCGAGCACGTAGACGACGGGCGTGACGCTGTCGTCGGTGACGGAGAGCGCGGTGACGTCGCGCGTGCCGCTGGGGTTGCTGGCGGTGACGCCGAGCTGGTAGTAGCGGTCTTTCTTGGCGGCGAGGATGTTCTCGCCGACCACGGCCACCGCGGTCTGCGCGATGGAGGTCTTGGCGCCCATGACGAACAGCGCCAGGTTGTCGCTGTTGACGTTCTTGCACTGGATCTTGCTGGTGCGCACGATCTTGGTGACGACGTCGACGTCCTTTTCGGCCATCGCGCCGTCGCTGGTGTAGTCCTCGACCTTGGTGACGTTGACGGTGACGGTGAACCCGGGCGTATCGCCCATGTACACCTCGCCGCTGTGCGCGCCGGTGACGGGATCCTCGAGGTCGAGAAAAATGCGGCCGGCGCCGAGGGCTTTGTTGCTGGTGTCGTAGTTGAGCATGGCGGTACTCCTCAGACGCCTTGCGGCGCGATGGTCTCGAACGAAAGGGACAGCTCGACCCAGCCGCCCTGCTGGACCTGCGGCGCGTCGCGGTGGGTGTGGATGAACGGCTTGAAGTCGGCGCTGGGCAACCAGCCCGACAGGGCGGTCAGCACCTGCTCGGCCAGGCCGCCGAGGGTGGTGCTGTATTGCGCGTTGAGTCCGGCGGTGTCGCGGTTGAGCGCGGCGACGCAGACGACGGTCCACGTCTGATTTTCGAGGACCAGCAGCCCCTCGTCGCCAAAATCGACGCGCTGCGCGGCGCCCGGCAGCACGAACGCGCCGGGCAGAAAGGCGGACATGTCGGTGCGGCCGGCGACGGCCGCGGCAGAGCCGATCTTGACGCCGGGCACGGTGATCAGCGCGCGCAGGCGGGTGATGATCAGCGCCTCGGCGGCGAACAGGTCGATGCTCATGGGCGTCCCTCATGGTTGAGGGCGTAGTCGAGCTGGTGCGTGATCTCGGTTTGCAGCTGACTCTCGATCGCCGGCTTGAGCGCGAGGATGGGTTCGCGCGCCTCGCCCAGGCCGAACGGCAGCGGCTTGATCGGCAGCGTGGTGCGGCCCCACTTGTTGATGCTGCGCGGCCGATCCTCGATGCGCGGAGCGCCGCCGAGGGTGCTGCGCTCGAAGATGATGGCCGGACCGGTCTTGGTGATCGTGGCCGGCCCTTTGATGCTGGTGTGGGTGACGCGCGCGGTGAAGGCGCCGGCATAGGTCGTGCCGCCCAGCACCGCGCCGGCCTTGGCCTGCACCGGCGTGCCGAACAGCGCGGACGTGGCATCGTTGAGGCCGGCCCACAGCACCAGGCTCGTATCGCTGGCGCGCAGGGCCGACTGGATGCGCCGGCTCCGGCGCAGCAGCGAGACCTTGGCGTGCGTGCTGGCGGCGATGGCGCGCACGATGCGGGTGCGGCCCCAGGAGGCGGTGCGCTTGAGCGAGCGCTTGGCGGCGATCAGGTATTGCCGTTCGATGGCCGCCGGGAGCGCCAGCACCTGATCGACGTCGAAGGTGAGGTTGACGAGATCGCTCATGGCGCGCGCAGCAGCAGCCGGGTCATGCCGCCGTCGTCGGGGCTGACCTCGGTGATGGTGTAGAGCACGCCGCGCACGGTGAGGGTGTTGCCCTCGACCGCGCCGCTGGCCTGCCATTGGGCGGTGTCGATCTGGACCTCGGGCACCAGGGTGTCCACGGGGACGCCGCTGAGCGGCGTTCCGGTCCAGGGTGCGAAAAAGATCACGGTCGCGGGCTTGTCGCCGGCGCCCGTGTGCAGCGTGGCCGCGTCGCCGGCCGTGGCGGCGAGGCGCTGGCTCATCAGGGCGAACGCGGCGGTCGCGCTCATGCGTCACCGCCGGGCGCGGCGCGCTTGCCGCGCGGCGATCGCACCGCGGGGGATTCGAGAGGTGCCGGCACAGGGGCAGCCGCGCGTTCGAGCTGATGCGCGCGGTCGCCGACGTGGACGGGAAGCCGCAGCGTCTCGCCCGCCGTATAGGGGCGCGGCGCGGCACCGGATACGTCGGTGTAGACGTATCCGGTGCGCACGACGTAGGCGGTCGAGAGGCTCACGCGGACGATCAGCTCGTCAGCGCGTCGGACATGACGCTGAAGCTGGCCGCGTGCCGCACGCCGATGTCGATCGACTGCAGTGCGCGGATCTCCACACCGCCCTGGGCGCTGACGCTGGCGGCGTACGGGTTGGGCTGGATTTCCAGCACGCCCCACTCGCCGATCAGCAGCTCGGACCAGCCGCCGAAGAACAACTCGGAGCAGATACCGACGCTGGTGCCCTTGGTCAGGTTGCTGCGCGCCTGGTTGCTGCGTGCGACGGTGTAGCCGTTGATCTCGCCCGGCGTGCCGGTACGGCCCACGTCCGCGGTACGCACCCACAGGTATTCGCCGGTGGTGGACTTGAGCTTCTTCAGCGCGCCAACGGTGCGGGCGTTGACCAGATACGCCAGGCTGTTCTCCGGCGCGTTGGCGGCGGTGACGTCGGTCTCCAGATCGATCAGGTTGTCGATGGTGACCGCCGCACCGTTGGCGCCGCCGACCACCGAGCCGATGCCGACGACGTTGGCGATGCCCAGCGGCTGCGAGGCCGCGCCGGAACCCGACAACGCGGCCAGGTCGATACCGAGCGCGAGCTGGCGCACGATGTCGGCACGCACCAGCATTTCGATGTCGGGCGTGCCCTGCATCAGCATCTGGCGGGTGATCTGCGACAGCGCGCCGATCGTCTTCATGGTCAAGCTGACCTTGTCGAACGGTGCGCCGGCGTTGGTCAGGTTGACCTGCTCGCCGACCCAGTAGGCCGTGGTCAATCCGGTCTGGCGCGGAATGTCGACGTTGCCGATCAGGCCCGACAGGACCGTGGCGCCCAGGCTCATGACGCGGGCCTGATTGCGCAGGGCCTCGATGAAGCTGCCAGCCAGCAGCTGGGTGGCGACCAGCGCGCCGCCGGTGGCGGCCGCGCCGGCGGCGTAGTCGGCCGCGCGGGTCGCGAACCGCACGTTGGTCGGCATGAAAAAGCCGGCCGACGACTTGCCCAGGCGCTTGGCGATGTCGTTGCTGACCTCGGCCTCGAAGCCGGCGTCTTTCCAGTTGCTGCTGACGGCGGCGTTGATGGCGCGAATCAGGCTATAGCGGTTCTTTTCCTTCTCGGTCAGGTCGGGCGCGGCGCCGTTGGGAGTGAGACTGGCCTGCGTGGCGCCGCGCGCGAGGATGGTGTTGAGCACCAGGCCGCGGGCCTCGGCGACGGTGGTGCCGCGCTGGATCATCTCCAGGCGCTGCTCGGCGGGGATCTTGTGATGGCCGCACAGGGCCTCGATTTCGGCGATGCGCGCACGCTCCTGCGTGGCGGCATCGGCACGGGCGGCGTTGAGGTCGGTGACGGTGGCAGCGGGGGTTGCGGCGCCCGCCGGCGTGGGGATGAGTTCGGGCATGGGAGTGACTCCAGAGGGTGAAATGGACCGCCCGGCGGGTGTCGGCACGGTTGCAGCGCCAGCGCCTGGCGGCGTGGCAGGGGTTGCGGCGGCGCGCTCACGCGGGAGCACGCGCACGGGCAGTTCGGTGGTGTCGAGGCCGCGGCCGACGCCGACCGTGGGGTCGGCGGGGATGCTGACGATCGACAGCTCCATCGGCGTCCATTCGGTGCCGATGTACTGGTCGTTGCCGAGGTCCTGATAGGAGCCGACGCGGTACATGAAGCTGACGTTGCGCAGGATCTGGTCGTTGATCAGCGCCATCACCTCGTCGCCGCGCGGGGTATTGGCAAAGCGCACGCTGGCGTAGCCCTTGCGGGCGCCGCTGTCGATGCTGGCCTGCTGCACAACGCCGATGACGTCGTCGGTGTTGTGGTTGTAGAGCAGGGGCGCGCCGTCATTGAGGCGCGACAGATCGGCCGCACCGGGCGCGTGGCTGAGGATCTCGTCGCCGAACCAGCGCTCGACGGGATACTCACTGGACCAGCTGAGCTGCAGGGTGCGGGTGGTCGCGTCGACCGGCGCGGTGCGCTCGAGCGCGACGAAACGCGTGAGCGGCGCCAGCGCGGTGGGCGCCTTGCGCTGCTGAATGGCGGCGGGTGCGGGCGTGATGGGCATGATCAGGCGGCCTCCTGGTTGGCGGCTTCGGCGTCGGCGGCATCGGGCGCGGTGGCGCCGCCGGCGTCGCCGGTGTTGTCCGGCGTTCCGGGCTTGCCGGCGGCGGTGACGGTGAGGTTGGGCCGCGTGGCGGGAGCGGCCGGCGCGGCGCTGGTGCTGAAGTCGAGCTTGAGCTCGGCCATGAGATCGAGTTCCTGCCGGCGCGCCTTGAGCATGTCCTCGAGGTCGGCGCCCTGCCCGGTCAGCGCGATCACGTCGGAGACGGTCATGAAGCCGGCCTGCACGGCGGCGATGTAGGCGATGACTTCCTTGGTCGGATCGACCCAGCTCCAGCCGCGCGGGCGGAAGCGCACGGACTGGTATTTCTCGCGCTGCACGCTGTAGCCGTCGAGCGCCAGCGTGCCGGAGAGCACGGCGCGCTCCATCCATGCCTTGTGGATCGGCAGGCGCAGGTTGCGGATGAACCACGACTGCAGCACACGCCAGAGATCGCGATCGTCGAGCAGCGCCAGGCGGCTGGAGCTGTAGTTGCTCTGCGAGTAGTCGCGGCTGAGGCTTTCGTAGCTGCAGCCGGTGGCGCTGGCGATGCCGCGCAGCATCAGCCGCATGAACGGCTCCATCGCGGCGTTGGGCCGCGACGGGTTGAAGCCGGTGAACTTCTGCCCGGCCAGCAGCTGCTTGATGACGCCCGGCTCCATGTCGATCAGTGGATTGCCGGCCGCGTCGACGTCGTCGCCGGATTGCGCGTCGGGCGTCTCCAGAAAGCCCATGACGCTGGCGCTGGCGCGCGCGGCGACGATCTCGGCCTCGGTGTAGCCGCCCATGTCGCGCAGGCGCTTGAGCGCCGCGTGCATCCACGGCACGCCGCGCGTCTGCGGGATGCGGTCCTGCACGAACAGGTGGATGATCTCGTCGGCCGGCACGCGGATGAAGCGGCTCGGCTGGAAGCTGGTGAACTGGTAGTCGCCGGGGTGCGTCGGCCACAGCCAGTAGGCCTGCGGGCGCCCCCAGCGGTCGACTTCGACGCCCATGCGGATGGCGTTGCCGTTGGGCGCCTTGGCGGACTCGAAAGTGTCGATGAGGCGTTCGGCCTCGATGATCTCGAGCGCGAGCGGGATGCTGTTGCCGTCGCCCATCGGCTGGCCGACCAGGCGCACCAGGACCTCGCCGGCGCTGAACAGCTCGCCGAGCAGCATCCGTTCGATGTCGTGGAAGTGCAGCGTGCCGCCGGTATGGCAGTGCGCCTTGTCGGCCCAGCGCGCCCAGGCGTCCTCGATCTGGCTGTTGATGTTGTCCTGCAGGCGGCCGCGGGTGTTGGCCACCTGTGCCTGCATGCCGATGCCCTGGCCGATGACGTTGTTCTGGATCAGTCGCTGGGCGCGCAGGGCGTATTCGTTGTCGCGGATCAGCGCGCGGCTGCGCGCGCGCAGGGCGCGGATGCTGGTGACGATCTCGCTGTCGGCGCTGGTGTTGAGCGGATTCCAGTCGCTGGTGAGGCGGTTGTAGGCGGCGCCGGCATACATGCGTGCCGCGGTCGCCGTGGCGGGGGCGGGCGGGGGCGACCGGCGCGCCTGCTCGATGGCGGCGGCCATCGCCTCGACCTGCGCGGCGCTGTAGGCAGGGCGGTTCATGAGCCGGTGAACCGCACGCGCAGGTCGGGCATGCCGCGCGGCGTGTTGGCGAAGTTGCCCGCCGCGATGCCCATGGTGAGCTCGAGCTTGTAGCGGTCGCGCAGGGCGAGCAGCTCGGCGACCGGGATGTACTTGATGGCGCGGCCGTTGATCTGCAGGTCGGACTCGGCCTCGCTGGCGCGGCCCTCGATGACGGCCTCGATGGCATCGACTACCTTGCGCGCGTGGCCGCGGCTGTCGAAACCGGCGGCAGCGCCGACCAGACTGGGCAGCACGGTGGTGCGGCCGGTGCCGACGGTGTAGCGCTCGGTGCCGTTGCCGATGGTGGCCTGCCACGCCCAGTCATCGGCCGCCCAGGCCGCGCTGTCGACGGCGGCCAGCGACGTGGTGTAGGTGGTGCCGGCGCCGACGGCGACGAGCGTCTTGACCTGCGTGGTGCTGACGAAGGTATAGGTGAGCGTCCAGCCGCCGCCGGCGTCGTAATCGGGCAGCGTCAAGGCCCAGGCGACAGTGTCGCCCGAGCGAAACGCGGCAGGAACAGCGGTGGCGAGGGCGGGCACGCAGGCAGGATCGTCGCCCGCAGTGGACAAAGTTAAGACAAACTTTGTCCATCCATTCCTGCGCGGCGACGCGCATGGCGCAATGCGCGGCGTACGGTGCGCGCGTTGACGGCATACCGCTGACCGATCTCGGCGACGCTGTGCCCGGCGCGATAGTCAGCCAGCATGCTGGCATCACGGGATTGCTTGCTGAGGAACTGTCCGGCGATATAAGGCCGATCGCCCGCCCAGTCGCGGCGTACCTCGCCGAGGGTGCTGTGCACGACGCGCTCGACCTTGCTGCGGGCATCGGGCGCGAGGGCGCCGAACTGGTCGTGCAGGCGCCGCAGGATGTCGTCGATGATGTCCACGTCAGTAGTTCGTGGCGAAGTTGCGCCGCGGCGGCGCGGGCGCGGGTACGGCTTCGGCCGCGCCGTCGGTCGCGGATGTTCCACGTGGCACGGCATCGGAACCGGGATCCTTGGGCCGCAGCCGCGCCTCGACCGCATCCCAGTCGGCCTTGCTGCGGCGGTGCAGGCGCAGCTCGGGATGGTGGGCGGCGGCGTAGGCGTAAACCCAGGTGTCGAGCGGCTCGTTGCGCGCGGCGCCGCGCTTTTTCTCGAAGCGGTTCTTGACCGGGTTGTAGGTCTCGGACACCAGCCCGGCGAAATACTCGGACGGCAGATCGTCGGAGAGGTGGACCATGCGCGCGTCGGGCGGCTTGTCGGCGTCGGTGGACAGGCGCGCGTAGAGCATGTGCTTGATGCCAACGGTGCCGACGTGGTGGATGGTGACGCCGCGCTTGTCGAGCTGGCCTTTCCAGTTGATGTCCTGCAGCTTGCCCTTGCTGAGCACCGGCGCGTTGTTGGGCACGGCGCCGAAGATGACCAGCGGGCGGCGGATGAGGCGCCGGCGCACATAGGCCTTGACGGCCTCGGTGCGGTGGCCGCCGGCGTCGATGGCGGCGGCCTCGATGCGGATCAGCGCCCCGCCGGCGTGCTCGATGGGCCGGTTGAGCAGATCGGTGAGCATGGTCCATACGACGTCATCGGCGGGGTCGCCGGGCAGCTCGATGTAGTCGAGCGTCCACGCCGCGAGGGTGCGGCCCCAGCCGATGATGTGCACGGCGAGGCGGTTGTCCTGCGTGTCGACGCCGGCGGTGACGGCGAGCACCGGCGCCGGCGCGCTGCGCAGCCGGTAGGGCTCGGCGCGGTCGGCGATGACGTTGTGCTTGACCGCGCGCATGGCGGGGTCTTCCCACGGCTGGGCGAGGCGGTCGTTGACGAAGGTCTTGAGCTTGGCGGCGTCGCCCTGGGCATCGCGCCACATGCGCACCAGGTCGATCCAGCGCGGACCGAGGCCGATGGGGTAATACAGGGCGTTGATGTGGTAGCCGCGCAGGGTGCGCTCGGGATGCGCGGGCACCCAGCGGCCGGCGGCGATCATCGCCGTCTTGTGGTGCTCGTCGATGCAGACGCCGCACTCGCGGCAGACGTACCAGCACTGCGCACCGTCGGGCGACCAGTGCAGGCCGGGCCATTCGAGCGGCTGCTCATGCCGGCAGTCGGGACAGGCGACGTGGTAGGTGCGCTGGTCGGACTTGTTCCAGAGCTGCTCGGTGCGGCTGACGCCCTGGATCTGGGGGGTGCTGATGTAGAGCCGCTTGCTGGTGGCGGGGAAGGCGCTGGTGCGGCCGTTGAGCATTTCGACCGGATCGTCGCCGCCGCTGAGGTTGGACGCGAACTCGTCGAGCTCGTCGACGATCAGCGTGCGCACGGTGGTGGACTTGAGGCGCTGCGGGCTGCCGGCGTGCTCGAGGTAGAGCTGGCCGCCGGCGAAATCCTTGAAGGTGCGCGTGTTGCTGCTGTCGCGGCTGGCGACGCTGGTGAGCGCGCGCTGCGCCGCCGGCGTCTCGTCGAGCATGGGCGTGAGCTTTTGCGCCACCCACTTGTCGCGGCTGACCTCGCCGGGCAGGCAGACCATCACCGGGCCCGGGTGCTGATCCATGACGTAACCGAGCGTGTTGACCGCGACCTCGGTCTTGCCGAATTGCACGGGGAACATCAGCACGACGTCGTGCACGCTGCTGCGCGCGGACATGCAGTCCATCGGCTCGCGCAGCGGCGGGTTGCGGTAGGTGCGCCACTTGCCCGGCTCGGCGCTGCCCTTGCTGCTCAGCATGCGCTCGGCATCCGCCCACTGCGACACCGTGAGCGGCTTGCGCGGCACCAGCGCGCGCGCGATCGTGGCGTGGATGCGGGCGCCGGCGAGGGTCATGAGGCGACCCTTGCGAACAAGCCTTCGCGCTGTTCAAGGGCCTTCGAGCAGGACGGGTTGATCCATATGCATTCGGTCCGAATGGCGCTCCCGCGTCCTGCCGAAATGCGTGCCTTGGTCTCGAAAGTCTCCCATCCCTTCAATCGCGATCGATACAGATCGGTGGTATAGCCACTGACGACAACCATGCCACGCAGTTCGAGCAGCGCCGAAAGCAGATCGGCGTGTTGCTGGTCGCTCATTTCGTGCCTGTAATAGCGAGCCTTTCCAGCGCCGCGCACCCGCGTCTGGTGCATGTAGGGTGGATCGACAAAATGCAGCGTGTCGTGCGAGTCGTGCGCGCGCATGACATCGACGGCCGTCCTGTTTTCGATCAGCACGCCGCTGAAGCGCGCACCGACCGCGGCGATCGTCTCGGGATAGCGGGTCCAAAGATGCTGCGCGGTGCCATAGGCGCGTTTGGTATCGATCCGGAATCCGGTCGCGCCTTTGGAGGCACCGGCCGACCCGAATCCCATCTGCGCGCGGATGGCGATGCGTCGTGCGCGTTCGACCGGCTCGTCAATCGGCTCCCATGCCTGCAAAAACTCGGCTCTGGCATAGGGCGTCAACGCAATCGCCTCGCACAATTGATCACGCAATGCCGGATCTCGCAGCACGCGGAAAAAATTGACCACATCGCCGTCGAGATCGTTGTATATCTCGGCATAAGCGCGCGGCTTCTGCAGCAGCACGCCCGCTGCCCCACCGAAGGGCTCGATGTAGCAACGATGCGGCGGGAAGAAGTTCATCACCCACGCTGCCAGGCGGAACTTGGCGCCGTGATAGCGCAGCGCTGGGGTGATGACGGTCATGTCACCCCCTTGGCAAGGTTGGCGAACTGCCGCGACGTTTCCTCGAGGGCATGCTCGATGGCCTCGGCCAGGGTGGCGCGGCACTGGGCCTCGTCGGTGATGGGCGCGAGCTGCGGGCCGAGGACGTCGGGCAGGGATTCGAGGCGCGTGCGCAGCACGGTGATGGCGTCGGCCACGGCGGCTTCGACGGCGCCGGCGTCGAGCAGCTTGGCGGTCGCGCGCTCGTAGTCGAGTTTGGCCTGCTGGGCCTGGTAGTGCTCTTTGACGGCGCGCGCGTGCTGGTAGCCGAGGCCACCGCGCGCGCTTTCGGCGCCATCGCCGTCACCGTCGCTGTCGTCGCCGTCAGGCGGTGCGGCGGCGTCG
>JAJYDI010000054.1 GCA_021777635.1 Pseudomonadota bacterium | reverse complement strand
ACGTCGTAGAGCGTCGCCGAGGAGGCGAAGCTGGCGATGTGTCCGCCCAGCTCGCCGGGCTTGCGGTTGGCGCGGATCACCATCGCCATGGCGTTCCAGCGGATCAGCGAGCGGATGCGCCATTCCATTGCGGCGTCGCCCGGGGACTTGGCTTCGAGATGCGCCGGAATGGTGTTGACGTATTCGGTCGTCGGCGCGAACGGCAGGTGCCCGCCGGCACGGCGGGTGGCGTCGACCATGCGCTCGAGAAGATAGTGCGCGCGCTCAGCGCCCGCATGGTCGATGACGGCCGACAGCGACTCGACCCACTCGCGGGTTTCGGTCGGGTCGGGGTCCTGGTGCAGCAGATCGTCGAACGGTTCCATCAAATCCCTCCGCGGTGCGGCGCACGCCATGCCTGCCGATATGGGGGCCGCCTCTGCGGACGGCTGCCTCCAGTGGGCAAGTTTAGCGCGGCGGCGAACCACTCAGGGCGGCGGCGCCGGTTCGGCGCGCCATGTCGCGAGGGCTCGTTCGGCACGCTCGCGGCCCAGCGCAATCAGCTCCTCGGCGCGGTAGAACTCGTAGATCGCGCAGGCATTGCGCGGAATCTCGATCAGCAAATCCGGCCGGTAGGCCGCCAGCCGAAGATGCGCCAGATTGGCCTGCATCAGATCCAGCGCCTGGCCCATTAGCTCCATCCAGCCGGGTTCGCGCGGCAAAGTTGGCGCCGCGCCGCGCCCGAGCAACTGCTCGACGAGGGCCGCGATCTTCTGCCGGTAGGGCCCGCGCGGCGACACTTCCGGCGGTGCCGGCGCGGCTTCGGCAGGGCCATCGACGCTGACCACAACGAGGTAGTCAAAACGCTCGCGCAACAGCGGCGTCACCGGCACCGGATTGAGCAGGCCGCCATCGACCAGGCGGCGGCCATGCAGGACCTGCGGGTGGAACAGGGTCGGAATCGCGATCGAGGCGCTGATTGCCTCGAATAGCGGACCACTGGAGATCCACACCTCGCGCTGGCGCTCAATGTCGGTGGCGACCGCGGTGAACGGTATCGCCAGTTTCTCAATGTCGACATCGCCGACCAGCTCGCGCAGCGCGCCGATGATGCGCTCGCCCTTGATCAAGCCCGGCCCCGACAGGGTCCAATCGACCAGTCGCAGCACGTCCATTTTGGCCAGCGAGGTCACCCAGTCGCGGTAAACGTCGAGGCGCCCGGCGGCGTGGATGCCGCCGACCAACGCGCCCATCGAGCTGCCCGCAACTGCGACGATGGCAAAGCCGGCTGCCTCGAGCGCCTCGATCGCGCCGATATGAGCAAGCCCCTTGGCGCCGCCCGAGCCCAGCGCGAGGGCGATGCGCGGTCGCGCGGGCGTCGCGGATACCGGGCTATCGCTCATGATGGATCGCCGGCATAGCCGTCCAGGGCCAGCTTGAGCAGGATCTTCATCTCCTCGCGCAGCGGCAGCGGCGACACCACCTCGGCGTCGGGGCCGTACTTCATCACGTCCATCAGCAGCTCGCGCGAATTCGAGTACGGCACCCGCAGCTCGTAGCGGCCGTCGGGGAGAAACTGCCCTTCCTGCTGCGAATGCCAGTGGGTATCGGCAACCCAGCGTGCGGCGTGGGCAGTAAAACGCAGCGTAGCCCAGGCGCGCGGCTTGCCGGCAAAGATTCCGTAACTGGAGGCGAGAATGGCATCCAGCTCGGGGCCGGCAACGTCCTGCGCCGGCTCGGTCAGCGTCTGCGACTCGGCAATGCGATCGACGGCGAAGCTGCGCAGCGCCTCCTTGTCATGGTCCCAAGCATCGAGATACCAGTTGTCGCGATAGTGGGTCAGGCGCTGCGGCGACACCGTGCGGCGCGAGTCGGCGCCGGTGGTGCGCGCACGGTAGCGCAGGCGCAGGCGCTTGCGCGCCAGCACCGCACCGGCGACGGCGCGAAACACCTGCTGGTCCATGCGCCGCGCGCCCGAGGCGATCACCCGGATGCGCTCCAGCGGCAGCGCCGGATCCTTCGCGTGCTCGGCGAGCAGGCGCTCGATGCGGGCGCGGAACGGTGCCAGCGCGCCGCTGAGGACGCCGGGATCGGCGCGACCGATCAACGCGTGCAGCGCCATCAACGCGGCCAGCTCCTCGCTGCTCAGCCACAGCCCCGGCAGCTCGAAACGCTCACCCTCATCGGGCGCGTAGCGGAAGCCGGCAACGTCGCCCTCGGCGCCCTCGATCGGTGCGCCCAGCGCATCGCGCAGGAAGGCGACGTCTCGGTACACGGTGGCACGTGAGCAGCGGAGATCATCGGTCAAGTGCGTCAGCGCAAGCGGGCGGCGCGCCGCCTTGAACTTACGGTGCAGAGTGAGGATGCGCTCGTAGCGGTCCATCCGGTGAACTCGGGACGATGGAGCCACAGCATGCCGAGCGCGCCGCGCGGCGGCAAGCGCGCAGGTGACGGCGAATGCCGGCTTCCTGTGCAAGCGGACGCATCGCTTCGCGATGGAGCCGGCCGAGGGACATCCAGGCATGCGCGACCGTCGCGATCCTGCTGGCGGCTGTCATGCTGCTGGCCGGCGAGCATCTGCGCATGGACGTGGTTGCGCTGCTGGTGCTGGTGGGACTGGCGGCTCTGCGCATCCTCACCCCCCTACCCGGGCGCTTTCCGGGTTCAGCAACGAGACGACGCTGACGGTGGCAGCGATGCTCGCGCTCGGCGCCGGCGTGCGGCACACCGGCGCACCGCAGCCGCCTCTCTGAACCGCGTGGCGCAACCCCTCGATCCAGACCTGTCACGCTGGCAGACTCACGGTCTGCTCGCGGAACACCCACCATCACGCGCCGTCTTTGCACCCATCGCCCGCCTTCCGGACCCCTCATGCGCACGCAACTGATCGCCCCGCTGTTCGCTCTCGCCCTGCTGTCGGCCAACGTCTGTGCCAACGACAGCGCCACCCTTCCCGGCAATGCGCGGCTGCCGACGGCCACCGACGCCGGCTGGAACGGCGAGGGTCAATTGGGCCTTGCTGCCACCACCGGCAACACCCGCTCGCAGAGTCTCACCGCGGGCCTCAAGTTCAGCTATGAAGACAGCGATTGGAAGGACACCTTCGACTTCAGCGCCCTGCGCAGTCGCGGCGAGATCAGCACGTCTGCCGTCGTCAACGGCCAGCCGGTCACGTTCAACCGCTTCGCGGTGACCGCCAACCGCTACACGTTCGACGCCGCGTCGGGCTTGAAACTGGGCGATCGCAACGCGTTGTTCAGCGATCTGCGCTACGACCACGACGATTTTTCGCCCTACCGCTACCAGACCGTGGTGTCGGTGGGCTATGACCGCGCAGTGATCAAGACCCCGGCGACCGAACTGGCCTTCGAGGTCGGCCCCGGCTACAAGCGCTATCGCGAGACTGGAGTCAGCCAAGAGCGCGGCGCGCTGATCGGCCGCGGACTGATGACCTTCCGCCATCAGCTGACCGTCAGCACGCGCATCGAGGACCACCTGCTGATCGAGGCGGCCGGCTTCAACACCTTTACCCAGAACGATGCCAATCTGGTGGTGGACATGAACAAGCGGCTGGCGCTGAAGGTCGGCTACCAGGCGCGTCACAACAGCAACATCGGCGCCGCAATTGCCAGCGGCGTGGCGACGGGCAACGCCAAGACCGACACCCTACTCACGACGAACCTAGTCTACAATTTCTAGTGCAGCGTCTCGGAAGTACGCACCGGCGACTCCCGATGGACTTCGGTACGAGGCCAGGGAAGGCGGCATCGCCGCGCCATGGCGACGAGGCGCAACGCCCCGCATCGCACCGAAAGAAGCGGGAATGACGGATGCGCATTTCAGGAGCGCAGCGCATGCACTCGGCGCATCTGCACATATGCGCGCCACGGCCGCGCAAGTGTCCTGGAGTCCACCGGCTCGCACATCGCCGCCTCTACCATGGCCCACTCGACGGCGCGCTTGGCGGAGAGGGAGTCGCTTTCATGCGCCCTGCAGCGCGCGCCGGAAATTGCAGGCCCGATTGGTCGCGCCTTCAAGCCCTTTCCCAGGCCTAGTCAGGGGAGCGGGTCGGGTGAGGGGCGGGAGCCGCGTCGCCAACGCCGCTCGGCAACATCAAGGCGCGGCCGAAATAGCGCTTCACACGGCCGGCATCAGCGACCCAGCAGCGCTTCCGCACCCTGCGCCAGCAGCGCGGCGGCGACCGTCCGGCCCAGTCGCTCCGGTGCCGATACTGCATCGTCGGCCGCCGCGCGCAGCAGGCGCCCGCTGGCGACATCGCCGACCATGCCGTACAGGCTCAGCCCGCGCTCGCCGACCACGCACCAGGCGCCCACCGGCACCGTGCAACTTCCACCGAGGGCGGCATTCAGGGCCCGCTCGGCGCAGATCGCGGTACGCGTGTCGGCGTCTTCCAGCGGCGCCAGCAATTCGGCCACACGCACATCGCCAGCACGAACCTCCACCGTAATCGCGGCCTGACCTGGCGCCGGCAGCCAGTCGGGCGCGGCAAGGCGAGCGCGGATGCGCGTCGCAAGACCCAACCGCTCGAGCCCGGCCGCAGCGAGCAGGATCGCGTCGTAGTGACCGGCGTCGAGCCTGGCCAGGCGCGTGTTGACATTGCCGCGCAGATCGACGATCTGCAGATCAGGCCGCAACGCACGCAACTGCGCGGTACGCCGCAGCGAGGACGTGCCAACCCGCGCGCCGGCTGGCAGCGCCGCCAACCCATTGTGGCGCGAACTGACGAAAGCGTCGGCGGCATCGGCGCGAGGCAAGACTGCGGCCAGCGCGAAACTGGGGTCAAGCTCCGCCGGCACATCCTTGAGCGAGTGCACGGCCAGATCAGCGCGGCGCTCCAGCAGCGCCACTTCCAGCTCCTTCATAAACAGCCCCTTGCCGCCCACCTCGGCCAAAGCGCGATCGAGCACCTGATCGCCCCGCGTCGTCATCGGCAGAAGTTCGACAATCAACCCCGGATGCCCCGCGCGCAGCAGCGTGGCGACGTGTTCAGCCTGCCACAGCGCGAGCGCGCTCCGGCGGGTGGCGATACGCAGGATGTTCAAGCGGCAGAGGCTCCCGATGTCATTCGACGCGCATCAGCTCGCGCAGCGCGGGAAGTTTGCGACGGCTGATCTCGGGCTCGAGATCGCTGCCGGCGATCTGCGCGACGGTACGGCCGCCGGGCAAGGACTTAAGGCCCAGCAGGCGTTGGCGCGGCACTAGGCAATTACGGTGCAGACGCACGAAACGGTCGGGAAACTCCAGCTCCAGCTGCTTCAGCGATTCCTCGATCAGCAGGCTACCGTCGCGGTGATGCACGGTAACGTATTTGTCGTCCGCGACCAGGCAAAGTACGGCATCCAGTGGCACCCGCTTGAGCTCGCCGCGTATGCGCGCACACAGGTGATCGCGCCGCGACAGCGTTGCGGGCGCCTCGACGCGCCGCTGTACCGCCCGTCGCAGGGCCGCACACAGGCGTTCGCCGCGTACCGGCTTGACCAGATAGTCCGCCGCCGCAAGGTCGAATGCGGATACTGCGTGCTGCTCGTAAGCGGTGCAGAACACCACCTGCGGCGGCGTCGGCAGCGCTTTCAGGCGGCGCGCTAGATCAAGCCCCGACAGGCCGGGCATCTCGATATCCAGCAGCAGCACGTCGGGCTTCACCTCGGGAAGCAGGGTCAGCACCGCCTCGGCGTCACCGACGCTGCCGACCAGCTCGGCGCCGGAACATTCGCGCAACAGCGCCTCCAGGCGCATGCGCGCCAGCGGTTCATCATCTGCGATCAGGACTCGCATCGGGCAATTGCACCGTCACCGTCCAGCGCCCGTCGGCGGTCGCGACATGCAGCGCACCGCGGGTGGCGAAATGGTATCCGATACGGGCACGGACGTTGGCAAGACCGTGGCCGCTGCCCCCCGCCTCCCCCGCGTCGGTCAGCGGATTGGCGATTACGATCTCGACGCCGCCCTCAATGCGACGGCCGCTCAGCTGCAGTAGTCCGCCCTCGCGGCGCGGCTGGATGCCGTGATGCACCGCGTTCTCGACCAGCGGCTGCAGCAGCAGGCGTGGCAGCGGCAGCTCGCGCGGCAACGCATCGAGATCGCGTTCGACACGCAGACGCGCGCCGAGGCGCAGTTGCTCGATGGCCAGATAGCGCTCGATCAGGTCCAGTTCTTCGCCCAGCGTGCCTGGCCGATCGTCGGCACCCAACGCGGCGCGGAACAAGTCGGCCAGGTCCTCCAGCGTGCGTTCCGCTGCCGCCGGATCAAGCCGCACCAGTGCTGCCACGGTGTTAAGACTGTTGAACAGAAAGTGGGGGCGGATGCGCGCCTGAAGCGCCTCGACCCGGGCCCGGGCGACGGCATCAAGGCGCACACGCCACTCCACCAGCACGTACAGATAGCGCAGCAGCGCGGCCGCGATCAGCGCTGTCACCGCCACATTTCCGAGGACGAACCTTGGCGCCGAGGGTGTGATCAGCCCGGTGCCTAGGGCACGATCCATCCAGTGCACAACCGCGCTGGCCAGCAGCACGATCAGCACCAACAACAGCCAGGCTGCGGCGTAGCTGGTGGCCCCCGGCAGGCGGTTGAGCCACGGGCGCAATTTACACAGCGCGACGCCGCCGAGCAGCGCCAGCCAAACTGCGAACAGCATGGCCAGACTGCAGCCCTTCAGGGTCAGAGCGCTCCCCGGTGCTAGCAGCAGCACGAGCGCCACGATCGCCGCCACCAGCAGCAACGCAAACAGCACCGTCGCGCTGCAGAAATCGGGCAGCGGAGCGCGTTCGCGCGCGGCGACCGGAATCATCCCGGCGCCCCGCGCAGACGCGCACCGATCCAGGCACGTAAGTCGGCGATCTCCTCCAGGCAGAGCTGATGCGCCATCACATAGCTGTGCCAGTCCACCGCGTATCCCAGTGCGGCTAGGGCGTCGCGTGAACGCAGCCCCAGGGTCATCGGCACGATCGGATCGAGACTGCCATGACCCATGAACACCGGCAGATGTGCGTTGGCCATGTTGCGTTCAGCGGCGCTGTGCGCCTGCAGCGGAAGATAGGTCGAGAGCGCGATCACGCCGGCCAGGGGCTGACGATGGCGCAGCGAGGTCGCCAACGCGATCGCACCACCCTGCGAAAAGCCCGCCAGCAGAATGCGTTCGGCCGCCACGCCGCGCACGACCTCGCGTTCGATCAGCGCCTCGACCTCGGCCATCGCGGCGCGCATGCCGTTCTCGTCCGGGTGTGCATGAAGGTCGAAGGCTTGGATGTCATACCAAGCGCGCATGCGCATACCGCCGTTGACCGTCACCGGGCGTACCGGCGCATGCGGAAACACGAAGCGAACCGCCGGCCAGGCGCGGTCCGCTAGCTGCGGCACAAGCGGCATGAAATCGTTGCCATCGGCCCCCAAACCATGCAGCCAGAGGATGCTGTGACGCGGGCCGGGCCCGGTTTCGGTCTCGACGCAGGGCAGGGGCATGCGCTGTCCTCGGTGGGTGGCCAACAGCATGCCGCATACGTGAGGCTATCGGAAGAAAGGTTGGGCATGGCACTTGCTTGACTTTGAGCCGAGTGCTGCAATCCACCCGGGGGTGTCGTCATGCCGCCATCAAGGTCTGGGCCTGACAGTGGAGTGGGTGCGCTGTCTGCGCGGCAGCCTGCCGCTTCCGGACCCGGCTTGCGCCTGACGGGGGAGGTTGGGGCCTATGATGCGCAGGCTCAGGCGCTTTTGCGGGCTGCCAGCACGACACTGACTCGAGCCGTCGCCAAAGCCGCCAACCATGTCGAGTCGCTGTTTCTGGCTGACGCGGCAGGTGGCGAAGTCGTCAGACTGATCGAACGCGAGAACCTTTCGAACTGGGCGGCATCCAGCCGCAGCCACCTGCGGGCAATTTGTTCGCCCGTGCTCACCGAGCGTCGGCACCAGCGCATGGCTCGCGCCATCGGGCGGAGCTTTGAGTTGCTCGGCCTGCCGCTGAGTCTCGCGGTCGAGGCGATGTGGCTCGCACTGCGCGCGCTGCACCGCGAAGTCGCTTCCTTGCCGTGGCCGCGGGAATATCGGGCCGCGCTTGCCACGATTCTTACCGCGCGCATGCGAGTTGAGCTCAAGGCCGAAATTGACGGCCAGCATGAGCTGTGGGTAATGCGCGATAAATTGATCGTCGGGCTGGAGCAGTGGCGCGCCGAATGCGCCAGCTGGCCTGAATTTGTCGGCGAGGCGATGGGGCGCCTATCTAATCACCCGGGCCTCGTCGCAGCGACGGTAGGCCGCCCCGACAGCGATGCGCAATTCGTCTTCGAGTTCATGTCTCCGGGGTTTTCGCCCTACTGGGCGGAAATCAGGCGCCGCCGCATTGGGCCACTGTCGATGGATGCTGGCAGCGCGTTCGGGCAGTCGCCGCAAGCGCGCGCATGGCGCAGTCGCAGTATCGAAACCAACCCGTCCTACATGATCGACCCCGGGGCGGGACCGTGGTGGCCGGCGGCCCATGCGGCGGGTATTCATTCGTCCGCCGCCTTGCCGATCGACGATATAGACGGCGAGCCAGCCGCGATGCTTGCGCTCTACGGTGCACTGCCGGGCCAGTTTGAGACCCAGACCATGCGCTTGTTCCTGCAGGCCCTGAGGCAAGTATTCACGCAGGCTTTCACGGAATTGGGCCGGCGCAGCCGGCCAGTCATCCTGCCCGCCGAAGTGCGCCAGCGGCAGCTGCAGTTGCTCAACCGCGGCGCGGTGCAGATGCTTTATCAGCCGATTGTCGATCTCGCTACCGGCGTGCCGTCTATGGTCGAGGCGCTTGCTCGCCTGGAACTGGCGGGCAGCCCGCTGGTCGAGCCCGCGGCTTTTCTCGCCGGCTTCGGGCGCACTGAACTCAATCGCCTGTTTGTACTCGGCCTGCGCATGGCTTTGCGTCAGCTGGCATCCTGGGACGGTGAGGGCCTGAATCTGGCGCTCACCTTGAACTTGCCGCCGTCGGTTCTCGTTCATTCCGACTGCATGCGCTGGGTGCGCAACAGCCTCGAGGAAACAGGCATTGCTCCGCAGCGGCTTTCACTGGAGCTGCTTGAGGACCAAGAGACGTCGGCGACTACCCTGCGCGACACCGCCATCGATCAGCTCGCAACACTGGGGGTCAAACTGATCATGGACGATTTCGGATCCGGCTACAGCAATCTCTGGCGTCTGCGCAGCTTGCCGTTCAACGCAGTGAAGTTCGACCGGCAAATGCTGACAGAGCTCCAGGCAGATCAGCCGCGCATGGTGCGCTTTCTCGCAGCCTTGATGAACGTGGTGCGGGGTCTGGATTTGCGCGTGGTGATCGAGGGACTGGAATCGCCATCGCTGGTCGAACTGGCATGCAGCCTCGGGGCCGACGCCGGACAGGGCTATGCGTTGTCCCCACCGCTATCGGCAACGCTCCTGCCAGCGTGGATCCGTGGCTTCACCTGGCATCCAACCAACAGCGCGCAGCCGCAAAGTGCTTTCGATGCGGCGCTCCCAGGGGCCCGTCATCCCGAACCCGGCCATGCTCCCGGACACGGGTCGAGCCTTGGAAAGCGCTGAAAACGCTCTGCAACGCCCCCATCGCTGAATGACCAGCCTGCGCAGATAGCTCGCATTCGCGATGCTTCGCGGATGGCAATCAGAATCGCAGGCCCAGCAGCAGCATCGTTTCACCGATGTTGGGACCCCTCGCAAGGTGGCCGTTGGAGACGTGCCGGATCATCACGTCCCAGGGGCCGCCCTGCCAGCCCAACGTGTCGACGAACTCTCCGGTACTCGATAGCGCGCTGGTCTTGCCGTGGGTGACGCCGATGCCGAAACCGAGAAAAGCATGCCTCCAGACGCCGGCGCCGGGCAGGCTTGCGCGCACGCCGCCGAATCCGATCCAGACGTCATGGTCGAGACGATCGACCGCCGTTCCGCGCGCGCGCACGTAGCCCATACCGAACTCGGTCGCGATGGCGAACGCGCGCCAGCGCCAGGGGTCCGTTGCCGCCTCGGCAAACACCGCGCTGGTCCAGTGATGGTGGCCCGTGACACTGGGGCCCCAGCTCGCCGAGACATCGGCGCCCCGGGCAACGAGGGGGGCGGCCATCAGCGCCACCAGCAGCACCCGCGCCAGGACCCCAAGGCGGAGCCGAGGCCCGGTGCCGCAAGAAAGAGCGTCATCACAGGCGGTCATGCAGTCTCCATCACGGGCCCCGTCATGGCCATGTCTACAGACATAACAGCGTCAGCAATTGGGCATGAAGATGCAGCGCGCAAGGCCAGAACTTCGCAGAAATGCTCGATCAGAAGCGCAAATTATACTGCCTTGACAATTACCGTCCTGGCCATATCATATTCAGCTATGTCTGCCTGCTCGACCATTCCTTCCGCCGCCGAGGAGAATCTCGGGGTACTCCTCGGCTGCGTGCGCACGCGTCTGACGGCGGCGCTCGAGGCTGAGCTGGCGCGTCGCGGTTTCGACCTCAACCAGACCCAGTACGTGGTGCTGAAACGGCTGGCCCTGTGCGGCCCGCAATCACCGGGCGAGTTGGCGCAAGCGGTCGGCCACGATGCCGGCGCGATGACGCGGGTGATCGATCGATTGGAAGCCAAGGGCTACCTGCGCCGCGAACCCCATCCCAGCGATCGCCGGGCGTTGCGGATCGTCCCGACCGAGGCCGGGGCCGCGTTGTGGGCGCAGCTCAGTGACTGCGGCGAACGAGTGTTGGAACAAGCACTCTCTCGCCTGCAGCCGGCTGACCGCAGCCAGTTGGCGGCCAGCTTAAAAGGCATTCTCGAAGCGCTGAGCGACACTCCCGTACCCGCCTCGCCCCCCGCCTGACCCCATGGTGACGCCCATGCGTGTCCCACAGTCTCCCGCGCTGGCGGGAGTCATCGCCCTCTTTCTCGCCGGCTGCGTCAGCAGCGCCGGCCTGCGCCCGCAGGCACAGCCATTGGCAGCGGATCAGCTGACGGCTGTCCGCAGTCTCGCCGGGACACCCCTGTCACCGGCCGCATGGCCCCGTGCGGACTGGTGGACGACCTTCGCCGATCCCGAACTCGATCGCCTGGTGCAGCAAGCGCTGGCGGGAAATCCCGATCTCGCGGCCGCCAACGCCCGGGCACGCCTTGCCGACGCGCAGGCCGACGAAGCCGACGCACCACGCTCGCCGCAGATCGGCGCTGGCATCTCATCCTCCGGAATCCGCATTCCAAGCACGGTGATCCCGCGTCCCTACGGCGGCCACTACAGCGCGCTCGATCGTATCGGCCTCAACTTCAGTTACACCTTCGACCTCTGGGGCGGCCATCGCGCCGCCTGGGAAGCCGCCGTCGATCGCGGCCACGCCGCGGAAGTTGATGCCGCCGCGGCGCGCCTGACCCTGGCCGCCGACGTCGCCCGCGCCTATGCCACCCTCGGCGCCGCCGAGCGTACTCGGGCCATCGCGGATTCCGAGCTCCGACGCGCCACGCAGGTGCTGGATCTGACTCGCCAGCGCGTCGGCGCCGGCATCGACAACCGTCTCGACCTGGATCAGGCCGCCGCCGCGGTTGCCGCGGCCACGGCCGATCTCGCCGCGCAACAGCGCAGCGTGGTGCTGGCGCGGGTCGCGCTGGCGGCGTTGCTCGGCCGCGGCCCAGACGCCACGTTCACGCTCACGGCGCATCCCCTGCCACCCGCAGCGCTGGCGCTGCCGGCCGATGTGCCGGCCGCATTGCTCGGGCGGCGGCCGGATATCGTCGCCGCCCGCTGGCGCATCGAGGCGGCCGCACG
>JAJYDI010000053.1 GCA_021777635.1 Pseudomonadota bacterium | reverse complement strand
CCAGGCCTGTCCTGGGCCCCGTCGCAGGACCCCCGGCCAACGCCGGATCGCCGACCTGCTCACAGATCGCCACCGCTTCGCCGGCCCGCACCAGTTTGCCGAGGTAGCTCTCGACCGCATGCACCGGCACGCCGGCCATCGGAATCGGCGCACCGGCCGACTGCCCGCGCTGGGTGAGGGTGATGTCGAGCAGGCGCGCCGCCTTGCGCGCGTCGTCGTAGAACAGCTCGTAGAAGTCGCCCATGCGAAACAGCAGCAGCGTGTCCGGGTACTCGGCCTTGGCGGCGAAGTACTGGCGCATCAGCGGCGTGTGTTGCGCGGAGTCGTCGCGGGTCATCGTGCGGAAGCAGGGTTGGCGCGGGCGCGGCGCGGGAGTAGAAGGTGGGTTTTCCGATTCCGGAGTGTCGCATGGTCGCGAACCCCGTTCCCACCGACGCCGCACTGCACGCGCTGGCCGTAGCGGTCGCCGATGCCTTGCGCGCCCACGGGTTGACGATCGTCGCCGCGGAGTCGTGCACCGGTGGCTGGATCGCCAAGACCCTGACCGACCTGGCCGGCAGTTCGGCGTGGTTCGAGTGCGGGGTTGTCGCCTACAGTTACGAGGCGAAGGAAGCGCTGCTGGGCGTGCATCCGCATACGCTCGAACGCCATGGCGCGGTCAGCGAGGAGGCGGTGCTCGAGATGGTTTCGGGCGCCCTGGCCCGCTTCGGCGCCGGCATCGCGGTGGCGGTCACCGGCATCGCCGGGCCGTCGGGGGGCACTGCGGAAAAACCGGTGGGGACGGTGTGGATCGCCTGGAAACGGCGCGGCGGCTACGCGCGTGCGCAACTGTTCCAGTTTGCCGGCGACCGCGAGGCCGTGCGCCGCCATACCGTGGCTGCGGCCCTCGTCGGGGTGAGGCGAATCCTTACGGAATCCGGCGGCGAGCCCCGGCGTTCCGCTGTCGACGCTGTGGGATAATCGGCGCCCAGGGAAGGGCTGGACAGGTTCAGACCTTCCCCCAGGCCATGGACGGCTTGTCGCGCATCGAGCACGAGGTGCTGGATGCGGCTCCCCGGCAGCGTCGCGGCTTTTGCGACAGCGTCGCGGCACTCTTGCTTCAACCTGACGACCCAAAGGGAATCACGATGGATGAGAACAAGCGCCGCGCGTTGACCTCCGCGCTCAGCCAGATCGAAAAGCAGTTCGGCAAGGGCGCGGTGATGCGCATGGGCGACCGCAGCGACGACGTCATCGAGGCGATTTCCACCGGTTCGCTGGGCCTCGATGTCGCCCTCGGCATCGGTGGCCTGCCGCGTGGCCGGGTGGTCGAGATCTACGGCCCCGAGTCCTCGGGCAAGACCACGCTGACTCTGCAGGTGATCGCCAACTGCCAGCGCAGCGGCGGCGCCGCGGCCTTCATCGACGCCGAGCACGCGCTCGATCCGGGCTACGCCGAGAAGCTGGGCGTCAATGTCGACGACCTGCTGGTGTCGCAGCCCGACACCGGCGAGCAGGCGCTGGAGATCGCCGACATGCTGGTGCGCTCCAATGCGGTCGACATCGTGGTGATCGACTCGGTCGCGGCGCTGACGCCCAAGGCCGAGATCGAGGGCGAGATGGGCGATTCGCACGTCGGCCTGCATGCGCGACTGATGAGCCAGGCGCTGCGCAAGCTCACCGCCAACATCAAGAAATCCGGCTGCCTGGTGATCTTCATCAACCAGATCCGCATGAAGATCGGCGTGATGTTCGGCAGTCCCGAGACCACCACCGGCGGCAACGCGCTGAAGTTCTACGCCTCGGTGCGCCTCGATATCCGCCGGATCGGCGCGGTCAAGAAAGGCGAGGAGATCATCGGCTCGGAGACGCGCGTCAAGGTGGTCAAGAACAAGGTCGCGCCGCCGTTCCGCCAGGCCGAGTTCGAGATCCTCTACGGCGAGGGCATTTCGCGCCTCGGCGAGGTGATCGAGATGGGCGTCAACAACGAGCTGATCGAGAAATCCGGTGCTTGGTACAGCTACAAGGGCGAGCGCATCGGCCAGGGCAAGGAGAACGCCCGCCAGTACCTCAAGGAACACCCGGAGATCGCCGCCGAGATCGAGGCACAGCTGCGCGCGCGCCTGCTGACCGCCAAACTGCCGGTCACCGCCGCCACGGACGCCGCGGAAGTGGAAGCGGTCTGAGCGACAACCGCATCCGGCATCGCGGCCCCGGTTGCGGGGACCTCCGGATGCCGGACCCGGAGGGCTCCGCTCGCGCATGACTCGCCACCGCAACCGCAGCGAAGACGACGGCCTGCGCCGCAGCGCCTACGATCGCGCGTTGGAGATGCTGACGCGCCGCGAGCACTCGCAACGCGAGTTGCGGGCCCGACTGGACCGCAGCGGCTATGACGAAGCGGATGCCGATGCGGCGCTTGCGCGGCTGCATGACCAGCACTATCAGAGTGACGAACGCTTCGCCGAGATGCTGCTGCGCAGCCGCATCGCCCGGGGCTATGGCCCACGCCGCATCCGCGCCGAGCTGGCGACGCACGGCATGCCGGCGGCGACCATACAGCGGCTGCTCGCTGCCGCCGCGACCGACTGGCTGGCCGTGGCGACGGCACAGCTGCGCCGGCAGTTCGGCGCCGTCGGATCGCGCATCGCGGCCGAGCGCGCGCGGCGCGCCCAGTACCTGCTGCGGCGCGGATTCGACGCTTCCACGGTAAGATCAGCCACTCACGCTGAGCTGGACGGGGCAACCGACGACGCGGACTGATGGTGCGCTCGAGGGTTCCCGCCCCCAGCTGCGCCCTTCGATCCATTCGTCTCCGTGGCCATGAAAACCGCCGAAATCCGTTCCCGCTTCCTCGAATTCTTTCGTGCCCGCGGTCACCGCATCGTGCCGTCCGCCACGCTGGTGCCCGCCAGCGACCCGACCCTGCTGTTCACCAATTCGGGGATGGTGCAGTTCAAGAACGTGTTCCTCGGCAGCGAAAAGCCGGGTTACGTGCGCGCGGCCGACGTCCAGCGCTGCCTGCGTGCCGGCGGCAAGCACAACGACCTCGATGCGGTCGGCTACACCGCCCGTCACCACACCTTCTTCGAGATGCTGGGCAACTGGTCGTTCGGCGACTATTTCAAGCGCGAGGCCATCGCCTGGGCGTGGGAGCTGCTGACCGCCGAGTTCGGTCTGCCGCCCGAACAGCTGTGGGTCACGGTCTATCACACCGACGACGAGGCCTACCGCATCTGGAATGAGGAGATCGGCGTGCCCGCCGGGCGCATCGTGCGCATCGGCGACAACAAGGGCGCGCCCTATGCCTCGGACAACTTCTGGCAGATGGCGGACACCGGGCCCTGCGGCCCTTGCACCGAGATCTTCTACGATCATGGTCCCGGCGTGGCCGGTGGCCCGCCCGGTTCAGCCGATGCCGACGGAGACCGCTACATCGAGATCTGGAATCTGGTGTTCATGCAGTTCGACCGCGCCGCCGACGGCACACTGTCGCCGCTGCCGGCGCCCTGCGTCGACACCGGCATGGGCCTGGAGCGCCTGGCCGCGGTGTTGCAGAACAAGCACTCCAACTACGAGATCGACCTGTTCGCCCACCTGATCCGTGTCGCCGGCGAACTGACCGGCACGCAGGACCTGGCCAACAAGTCGCTGCGCGTGATCGCCGACCACGTCCGCGCCTGCGCGTTCCTGGTCGTCGACGGCGTGCTGCCGTCCAACGAAGGGCGCGGCTATGTGCTGCGCCGGATCATCCGCCGCGCCCTGCGCCACGGCTGGATGCTGGGTGTACGCGGCGAGTTCTTCTGGCAAATGGTCGCACCGCTGGTTGCCGAAATGGGCAGTGCCTATCCCGAGCTCGCGCAGAAGCAGACCCTGGTCGAGCAGGCGCTGCGCGCCGAGGAGCAGCGTTTCGGCGAAACCCTCGAACACGGCATGAAGGTGTTCGAGGAGGTCGCTGCGGGCGCCGGGGATGGACGAATCGCGGGCAGCGATGCCTTCCGCCTTTACGACACCTACGGCTTCCCGGTCGATCTCACTGCCGACATCGCGCGTGAGCGCGGCCTGGCGGTGGACATGGCCGGCTTCGAGGCGGCGATGGATCAGCAGCGCGAACGCGCGCGTGCGGCCAGCCAGTTCGAGAGCAAGGGCCAGTTGCCGGCCGATCTGGCCAGCGCGCTCAGCCCAACCGTGTTCCTCGGTTACGAAACCCATGCGGCACCGGATTGCGAGGTGCTGGCGATCGTGCGCGCCGGTCGCAAGGTGGCGATGCTGGATGCGGACGAGGAGGGCGTCGTCATCCTCGACCGCACGCCGTTCTACGCCGAGTCCGGCGGTCAGGTGGGTGACACCGGCACGCTGGCGAACGCCGGCGGCACCTTTGTCGTGGGCGATACGCTCAAGCTGGGCGGCGTCTTCCACGGCCATGCCGGCCGCTGGCGGGGCAGCGTGCCGCTGCGGACTGGCGATCGCGTCGAGGGTGCGATCGATGACGCGCGCCGCCAGGCGATCGTGCTCAATCATTCCGCCACGCACCTGCTGCACGCCGCGCTGCGCAAGCTGCTGGGCGAACACGTCGCGCAGAAGGGCTCGCTGGTGGCGCCGGATCGCCTGCGCTTCGATTTTTCGCATTTCCAGCCGATCGCGGGCGAGCAGCTGCACCAGATCGAAAGCCTCGTCAACGCCGAGATCCGCCGCAACGTCGCCGCCGAGATTCGCCAGATGGGCTATCAGGAGGCGCTCGCCTTTGGCGCCATCGCGCTGTTCGGCGAGAAGTACGGCGACCGGGTGCGCGTGCTGAAAATGGGTGATTTTTCCACCGAACTGTGCGGCGGTACCCACGTGACGCGCACCGGCGACATCGGCCTGTTCAAGATCGTCGGCGAATCGGGCGTGGCTGCCGGCGTGCGCCGCATCGAGGCGGTGACCGGAGCCGGTGCCGAGGCATTCGTACTGGCCGAGGAGCAGCGCCTGGACGAACTCGCGACGCTCCTGGGCAGCAGCTCCGGCGAGATCCGGGACCGACTGCGGCAGGTGCTGGAGCGGCAGAAGAAGCTCGAGCGCGAACTGGATGCGCTGAAGTCCAAGGCCGCGGGCGCAGCCATCCATGATCTTGCTGCACAGGCGGTTGCCGTCGGTGCCATCAAGGTGGTTGCGGCCCGCATCGACGGGCTCGATGCCAAGGCCTTGCGCGAGGGCGTCGATCGTCTCAAGCAGCGCCTCGGCGATTGCGTGGTGCTGCTGGCTGCCGGCGCGGAGGGCAAGGCCAGCCTCGCCGCCGGCGTGCACGGCGCGGCATTGGCGCGTTACAAGGCGGGCGACGTCGTCGCCCATGTCGCGCAGCGGATTGACGGCAAGGGCGGCGGCCGCGCGGATCTGGCGCAAGGCGGCGGCAACGACGGGCCCGCGCTGGACGCCGCGCTGTCCGCCTTGCCGGCGTGGCTGGCTGCACATGCCTGAGACGCTGATTTCATTGCGCAGGCAACTGCGCGTGGGCTAGTATCACGACGCTGCGGTACCAGACCCCCATGTTTCACCGCGGCAACACGACTCCATATCAAGACGCCGCAACTGACGGTATTTGACGGCGTTGACCGGCTCCCTGGACGCTTCCGACGCCGGAAGCGATCGACAGGAGCAGGCGAGCCAGCAAATCGGAGCACGACCCCATGTTGATCTTGACCCGCCGGGTGGGCGAAACCCTGATGATCGGCGACCAGGTGACGGTCACCGTCCTCGGCGTGAAAGGCAACCAAGTTCGCATCGGCATCAATGCGCCGAAGGATGTTTCGGTGCATCGTGAAGAGATCTACCAGCGCATCAAGCGCGAACAGAACGAGCCCGGTTCGGCTGGCGTCGACGAAGGCGGCACGGGCAGCGAAGGCGCTGCGTGATCATCAAGGGTTCCGTCGGGGCAGTGCAGCCGTTATGCTTGCGCGCCCGCTGCGAGCCACAACGTTCCCCGGAGAGATGCCCGAGAGGCCGAAGGGGCTCCCCTGCTAAGGGAGTATAGGGTCAAAAGCTCTATCGAGGGTTCGAATCCCTCTCTCTCCGCCAGTCGTTCCGAGCCGCAGCCACCGTGCTGCGGCTTTTCATTTGCACGGGCGATCATGGCCCGGCTCAGGGTTCCCGTGATCGCAGCTTGCTGCGCACGCCGTCGCAGTCGGCATGGGCCGTACATCGGATGTCGCGCGATGCGCGAATGAACGGCCGAAAGAAAAAGGCCAGCGAATGCTGCATTCGCTGGCCTTCGTCCGGAGATGGCGCGCCCGGAGAGATTCGAACTCCCGACCACCAAGTTCGTAGCCTGGTACTCTATCCAACTGAGCTACGGGCGCGTGGTACAGCCGCGGTGCGGCGGCGGTGCCGCTCGCCGGCGAGCGGGTTGAGCGCCGCGCGGCAAGCGGGGGATTATTCCGTTGCCTCGACGCAACGTCAAGCCCTGATCCCGCGCGACTGCTCCTCAACGCATGCTTCCGAGCGCGCCGAACACGCCCAGCGCCGTGGTCAGCGCGACGATGGCAATGACCACCCGGCGATAGGTGCCGCGCAGTCGATGCGCAGGGGGCAGCGCCTTGATCGCCAGCGCGACGAGGAATCCGAGCACCAGCGGCAACATCAGCGCGTTCATCACCTCGACCCCGATCGACAGTGCCACCAGGTCGGGAGCCAGCGCCACGATCAGCGCGCCGCCGACGACGCCCAGCGTGAACACGACATAGAACCACGGCGCCTCGAGCGGATGGTCGGCCAGCGAATGCCGATAGCCGGCGACTTCACCGAAACCCCAGGCGGCAGCCAGGCTGACCACGATCGAGGCCACCATCGCGGCACCGAGCAATCCGATCCCGAACACGGTGCGGCCCAGTGTCTCGCCCAGTGCCGGGGTCAGCGCCTGCGCCACCTGGCCGACGGTGTCCAGCGGCGCGCTGCGGTGCCCGGCCCACAATGTCGCCGCGGTCACCATCAGCACGGCAGCCATCACTACCTGCGTCAGCACGGCGCCCAGGGCCGTATCCCAGCGTGCCGCGACATATTGCTGCGGCTGCAGGCCTTTGTCGGCGACCGCGGACTGCTGGTAGAACACCATCCACGGCATGATCACGGCACCGATGTTGGCGGCGACCAGATAGGCGAAATCGCCGCGGTGCAGCGGCACATGCAACAGCCCGGACGTCACGTCGTGCAGGCGCACCGGCGACTGCGCCGCCACGACGATGAAGACCAGCTCGAACAGGCCCAGCAGGATGGCCACGCGCTCGACGCGCCGGTAGCTTCCGCTCCATACCACCAGCAGCAGAAATCCGACCGCCAGCGCGAGGCTCCAAAGGCGCGGCACGCCGAACAATTCGCCGACTCCGGCGACGCCGGAGAACTCGGTCAGCAGGGCGCCGATGGTCGCGACGGCCAGCCCGCTCACCGAGACCCAGGCCCAGAACGGCCCGAAGGTTTCGCGGATCAGCTCACCGTGGCCCTTGCCGGTAAAGATGCCCAGGCGCACCGTCAGTTCCTGCACCACGTACAGGACCGGGATCAGCAGCAACTGCAGGCCGAGCAGCTGGTAGCCCCACTGCGCGCCGCTCTGCGCGGCGGTCAGCACGCTGCCGACGTCGGTGTCGGCGAGCATCACGACCAGGCCAGGGCCGAGCACGGCGAGGAACAGCCGCCACGACGAAGCGGTCCGTGGCGAGGTGGGTCGATCGGCGATTGGAATGCTCACGGGACGGCGGGGCGCGACGGTAATTCTGCAAATGATACACGTTCGCGTATGCGTTTGGTCATGTCGCACGCACCGCGTCAGTGAGCCGCGTCGCGCCGGCGATGCCGATGCACTTCGATGGCGAAGGTGCCCAGACCGACGCCGGCAACGCAAACCACCGCCAGCAGCAGCGGCAGGTCGATCGCGCTCAAGCCATGCACGCGCAGCCCGGTGGCGATATGCCACTGCGCCAGCTGCGGGAACAGCGTGGCCAGCACGCCGCTGATGACATAGGCCAGACCGCCCCAGAGCAGGGTGCGCGCCGCGGTCAGCAGCGCGACATCGCGGATCGCCTGCGGTGACAGCTTGCGGCTGGCCGCGAGGCGTCCGAACAGGGTGCCCGCCAGCGCTTGCACGATCAGGGTGCCGAGTCCGAACAGGGCGCCCGGCAGCCAGCCCCAGGCCGCGCTGGGCATGGCCGGGGCCAGCGTGGTGTACAGGATCAGTGCGAAGGCACCGAACCCCCAACCGGCGACGAAGCCGTGCACGGCCGGCATCCAGCCGGTCATCCGCGCCCAACGCACCGTCTCGGCGGACTCGTCCAGTTCGCTCTCATGACAGGCCCCCATGAGATGCAGATGCAGCACGCGACGCTGGCGCAGCATCAGCAAGCCGCCAGCGGCCATCAGCAATCCGATGGGCACGTACAGCGCCTGCTCCAGCCAGCGGTTCCGCATCCAGTGCGACAGACCGAGCCAAGCCAGCTCGCTGGCGAGCGCGCGCTGCACGGTGAAGCTCAGTGAAAACAGCAGCCCGGCGCGCAGGCCCTTGCGGCCGGAATGGCTGCCGATCGCGTAGCTGAAGGTGATCGGCCAGGTGTGTTCGTCCGGGACCACGCCATGCACCAGACCCAGCAGCCAGGCCGTGACCAGCGCCGCCAGCACGCCCGGATGGGAGGGGTTCCAGAGATCGATCGGTGGCATCGGTGACTCCGGGGCAGGCGCCCCATGGTGCCGGCTGGCGGCAGTGGTCGATTACGGGAGCATAAAGAGTCTGTCAAGCCGCAGGCGCGGGCGGGCGGGCGCGGCAGGCTGGTTCGCGCTTGCTGCCGGGCGCGTCTTGGCGGGGATGCGCCAGCCTCAGGATGCGGACAGGGCAGTGGCCTGCGCGGCCATCACCGCCTCCTCGTCGGTGGGCAGGCACAGGATCGGCACGCGGCCGGCAGCGGATCCGATCAGCGGGTGTCCGGCGGCATTGGCCTCGGCATCCAGCGCGAGACCCAGCCAGCCCAGGCGTTCGACCACCGCGGCGCGGATCGCAGGCTGATGCGTGCCGATGCCGCCGGTGAACACCAGGGCATCGAGCCCGCCGGTCGCGGCAGCAACCGCGCCGATCTGGCGCACGATGCCGGCCACGAACACGGCGATCGCCTGTCGGGCGCGCGGGTCGGGGTTATCGAGCAGGTCGCGCGTATCGGCGCTGATCTCCGATACGCCGAGCAGGCCGCTGTGCCGGTAGAGCAGGTGACTGACCGCGTCGGCTTGCAGGCCATCGTGCTGTAACCATTGCAGCACCAGACCGGGGTCGAGCGCACCGCAGCGGGTGGCCATCACCAGACCGTCCAGCGCGGTGAAGCCCATGGTCGTGGTGACGCTCCTGAGCTTGCGCAGGCCGCACAGACTGGCGCCGCTGCCCAGATGCGCGATCAGCACCGCGCCTTGCGCCCGCGTGCCCAGCAGGGCCGGCAGGCGCCGGCTGATCGCATCGAACGAGAGACCGTGGAAGCCATAGCGCTGGTAGCCGCGTTCATGCCACACGCGCGGAATCGCATAGCGGCGCTCGGCATCGCCATGGCCGGCATGGAAGGCGGTATCGAAGCAGGCCACCTGCGCGGCTTGCGGCAGGGCAGCTTGCGCCGCGCGCACGCCGGCCAGCCCCGGGCCCTGGTGCAGCGGCGCGAGCCGGGTCAGCGCCGAGAGATCGCCGAATACCGCGGGCGTGATGCGCACTGCCCGGGTGTAGTGCAGGCCGCCATGGACGATGCGGTGCGCGACCACGGCGGGTGCGGCGGCCCCGTGCTCGCGCGCCAGCCATTCGATCAGCCAGGCGACCTCGGCGCCGGTATCGCCGCGCACCGCCTCGGGTTTCAGCGTTTGCGGCGGACCACCGGTCCGGGTGAACGTGAGCACGGGCTCGCCGCTCGGCGCGTCGATCTCCCCGCGCAGCAGGGCCGGCGGCAGATTCGCGGATTGCCGTGCCATCTCGAGGTCGAACAGCGCGAACTTGAGGCTGGACGATCCGGCGTTGAGTGCCAGCAGGCGGGGCGCGGTCATGCTGGCGGCGGGTTGCGGGTATCCGCCGCCGTGGATGCCGAAGCGGGCCGCGCCGGCTCCGTCGCCGTGCACAGCACCGCCAGCGCACAGGAGGCCAGCCGCGCGTCCGGCAGGTCGGCGCGACTGGTCAGCACCACCGGCACCCGCGCGCCGAGCACGATTCCGGCGATGGCCGCCTCGGCCAGGTATTCGAGCTGCTTGGCCAGCATGTTGCCGGCCTCCAGGTCCGGCGCGACCAGGATGTCGGCCAGTCCCGCCACCGGGGAGACGATGCCCTTGGTCTGCGCCGCGCGCAGCGACACCGCGTTGTCGAACGCCAGCGGGCCGTCGAGCAGGCCGCCGCTGATCTGGCCGCGATCGGCCATCTTGCACAACGCGGCGGCGTCCAGCGTCGAGGGAATCTTGGAGCTGACCGTCTCGACCGCGGCCAGGATCGCCACCTTCGGCCGGGCGATGCCCAGCGCATGCGCGAGGTCGATGGCGTTCTGCACGATGTCGCGCTTGGCCTCCAGGTCCGGGATGACGTTCACCGCCGCATCGGTCAGCAATTGCAGGCGCGGCTGGCCGACCGCGTCGATCACGAACACGTGGCTGATGCGGCGCGCAGTGCGCAGGCCGGTCTGCGCATCGACCACGGCGTGCATCAGTTCGTCGGTATGCAGCGAGCCCTTCATCAGGGCCTGCACCTGGCCGGCGCGCGCCATCGCCACGGCTTTCCCGGCGGCGGCGTGGCTGTGCTCGGTGGCGATCAGGGGATACGGCGAAAGGTCGATCCCGGCAGCCTGTGCCGCGGCGCGGATCCGGGCCTCGGGACCGACGAAGACGGGCGCGATCAGCCCGGCCCGTGCCGCGTCCACCGCACCGCCCAGCGAGACGGCGTCGACCGCGTGCACCACGGCCATCGACAACGGCGGCTGACCCTTGCGTGCGGCCTGTGCCTGCGCGATCAGCGCGCGCAGCTTGACGCCGGGATCGCGCAGCTCGAGCTTGGGCAGGTGCATGCGCGGGCGACTGATCTTCTCGGTGGGTACCCGCACCAGCGCGTCGCCTTCCACCACGGTCTCGTTGCGCTGGTTGACCACCGCGCAGCGCAAAGTGGCGCGCGGCGCGTGGCCCGCGGCAAGGTCGATGGCGGCGACGGTCACGCTGACGCGCACCGTGTCGCCGAGAAACACCGGCTTGCGGAACTGCAGGTTCTGGCTCAGGTACACCGTCCCCGGTCCGGGCAGCTGGGTGCCCAGCACGTTGGAGATCAGCGCGGCCGTCCACATGCCATGCGCGACCACCTTGTGGAAGGGGTCGCTGGCGGCAAACTCGGCATCCACATGCGCGGGATTCACGTCACCCGACATCAGCGCGAAGATCTGCACGTCCTCCAGGGTGAAGTTGCGCGTGAGGCTGGCGCTGTCGCCAATTCGCAACTCGCTCAGCGGGCGGTTCTCGATCGAATCGGTCATGCGGGCGTGGCCTTTGCCGGAGGTGGTCAGACGATGGCGAAGCGGGGGAAGAGGAAGCGCTTGGCCTGATCCAGCAGCAGCGCGAAGACGGCGCTCGCACCCAGCAGCGCCAGCACCACGAGCCACGGCAGCGCAGCCATCAACAGTCCGAAGCCGGCCAGCGCGCTCGTCAGCGCAAGGTCGCCGAGGCTCGCCAGCGCCATCCAGCGCGAAGGTGCGAGCCGCCACAGGCGATCGTCATTGCGCAGGGCGTACAGGCTGGTCTGGTTGCCGAATACCAGGATCAGGAACACGACGGTCTGCAACTGCGCGGCGCCCAGGCCCAGGGCCACGGCACCCAAATACATCCCCAGCGCG
>JAJYDI010000052.1 GCA_021777635.1 Pseudomonadota bacterium | reverse complement strand
CGGTGGCCTGCATATCAATAAAAACGCCGATCGGAATGTCCTTCAGCGCCTTTTTCGCGCGCAGGATGGGCAGCGGGCAGTTCAGTCCGCGGGCATCGAGAAGATGGTCAGCCATGGCTTGCTCCCGGTGGGTCTCAGATGAACAGGTTGATGTCCGACTTGGTCGCTGTTTCGATGTAGGTTGCAGCGCCGCCCAGCACCGGGCCGTCGATCATGTCCTCACGCTTGAACTCGAACAGGTCCATGGTCATCTGGCAGGCGATCATCTGCACGTCGGACTCGATCGCCGCCTGACGCAGGTCCTCGATCGAGGCGACGCCCTTCTTCTTGATGAGGTTCTTCATCATCGCGGTGGCCATCGCATCGACGCCGGGCAGGGCACCGAGCAGATTGGGCATCAGCAGGTGCGCCCCCATCAGCGGCATCTCCATGCCCGGATTGCCGAGGGTGGTGATCGACAGGTCCAGCTTTTTCTTCAGCAGCGCCAGGCCGTAGAAGGTGAAGAACATGGTGACCTCCAGGCCCATGGCCGCGGCCGTCGTCGCCAGGATGAACGGCGGGTAGGCCCAGTCGAGGGTGCCCTTGGTCACGATCATCGACAGCCGCTTGGTTTCGGAACCGCTCGTTTCCATCTCTGTCTCTCCGGTCATGCCATCAGGTCGATGCGCTTCGCGCTCAGGTCTTGCAGACGCAGCCGGCAAAGCCGTCGGCTGCCATCTTGGCTTCATAGGGGGCCGCGACCTGGTTGCCCGGAACCAGCGACTTCTTCGCTTCGTCCCAGGTGGCGGGCCTGACCCGCATCAACCATCCGTCCGCATAGGGGTCGGCGTTGGCGATCCCGGGCTCGGCGACCAGTGCGTCATTGACCGCGATCACCTCGCCATCGAAGGCGATCTTGGCCGGGCCCACCCACTTGCCCGATTCGATGGTCGCGCAGGATTTGCCCGCCAGCACCGGGCGCCCGGCTTTCTTCGGCGTCACCGCGACCAGCTGGCCGGCCAGCGCAACCGCAACCGTGGTCATGCCCGCCACGACCGTGCCCCCGGCTTCCTCGCGGTACCACATGTTGTTGGGCACGTCGTAGTAGAGATCGTCGGGGAAGACGCAACCGCGCACCGTCGCCATCGCTCAGCCCCCCGCGCTTGCCGGTGACCGGGCGCCTGCGCCGGCGTCCGCCGTGTCCTGCGAGCGCAGCGGCCGCGACGAGCAGCAGAATTCGCCCAGTTTTTCGTTCTCGAGCTTGCCGTCGATGAAGAGAAACAGATGGGTGGCGACGGCAGCGGCCATGCGCAGGCGACGGACGCGCTCGAGCGCGTCGCTGCTGGCCTCGGCCGCGTTGCATTGGTAAACCAGCTCCCGGCAGGTCTCGCGGCAGGCGTTGAACGTGGGGTCGCGCAGGGCGGCCTGGCGGTGCAGGGCCAGCAGCCGGAATCCCTCGACCTTATCCGGCGTCGGCTCGGATCCGTGCGCGACGACCCAGCGCACCAGCGCCGACTCGCCGGCATCGAGCAACCGCTGCCGGACCCCGGCCGGAGCGCGCGCCAGCTCTGCGTCCGGCATCGCCGCGATGGCGTCGGTGATCGCGAAAGGCGCGTCCATCAGCCGAGTCCACGCGCCTTGAGCAGATCGCGCGCGTCGGAGAAGTTCTCGTGCACGCCGACCCGGCGTGCCGAGAGCCCGAGCGCCATGCCCAGCAACTGGGTGAAGTAGAGGATCTTGACCGTGGTCTTCTTGCCGAAGACCTTTTCGGCGCGCATCTGGTGCATCTCGAGACCGGAGTGGCAGGTGGGGCACTCGGTGGCGATGACATCGGCGCCGCAGGCTTCCGCCGTGGTCAGCAGGTTGAGCACGAGCCGGGTCGAGGTGTCGCTGTCCGACAGGGTGTGCGCGCCGCCGCAGCAGGCGGTCTTGAGCGGATATTCGACGTTCACGGCGCCGGCGGCGGCCAGCAGGTCGTCCATGAAATGCGGCTTGCTGGTCGACTCGGAGCCGGCGCCCTGGTCTTTCTCCGGGAAAATGTGGCGCGGTCGCGTGTACATGCAGCCGTAGTAGTTGGCGATCTTGAGCCCGTTCAGCGAGTTCTTGACCCGCTTGCCGAGTTCTTCAGTGCCGATCGCGTCGCGGATCCAGTCCAGTGCGTGGATCGTGCTGACGTGCCCGGCCTGGTAGGCCGTGGCGCCGGACTTGGCCGACAGCTGCTCCACCGTCGCGCGCGAGGCCGCGTCGTGCGAGAGGTCGTATTCGGCCTTTTTCAGGTTGTGATAGCAGCCGTTGCACGGCGCCATCACCGTGTCGAAGCCCATGTCCTCGGCAATCTTGAGGTTGCGCGCGGAGAGAAAGGTCTGCAGCTTGGGATCGACGTTCTTGACTTCCATCGCGCCGCAGCAGTTCCAGTTCTGCAGTTCCACCAGCTCGAGTCCGAGCGCCTTGCCGACCTCCTTGGTGGAGCGGTTGTAGGCGTGACCGGTTCCCTCCAGCGCGCAGCCCGGGTAGTAGGCCACCTTGCGGTACTTGTCGCTCATCCGTGCCTCTCCGTCGGGGTGACTGCCAGTCCCAGCGCCCGCCGCTGCCGTGCGTGCTGGTCGATCACGTATTCATTGATCGCGTCGCGGGTGCGGCCCCAGTCGCGGGTGCGCGGATGGATCAGCGCGGCCAGGCCGAGTCGCGTCAGCAGGCCGGCGGGCATGCGCGCAACCAGGCCGCGGATGATGGCCACCAGCCAGGGTTGGGCCAGCTTCTGGCCGGTGCGCGCGAAGAACTTGCGCATCAGACGGCCCTCCTCGATCTTGCCCTTGGCGAACACCTGCCCCGAGAACTCCTCGTCGAAGATCGTCGATGAGCTGGGTCGCGTGTGGCCCTTGAGCTCGAGCCAGTGCGCGGTGGCCTTCATCACGCCTTCGGGCACGACGTCGCGCGGACACGCGTAGGTGCACTTGTTGCAGGAAACGCACTGCCAGATGATGTCCTTGTCGCGCAGCAGCTCCTCCTCGAGGCCGAGCCGGATCAGATAGATCCAGTAGCGCGGGTTGAACTCGGGGTTGATGGCGTTGACCGTGCAGGAATTGGTGCAGGAGCCGCATTGCCAGCAGCGATGGATGTGCTCGCCGCCCGGGAGCGCCGCGATCTCGCCCTCCAGCGCCTCGTTGTAATCGGTGATGACCCGCGTGCCGATGAAGGTGCTCCAGTCGCCGGAAACGTCGACGCCCTCCAGCGCGAGCTTCTCGTTGCGGATCAGGTTTTCCTTGCGGATCAGGGATTTTTCGTGGATCGGCATGGCGCGTTCCTCAAGCACTGAGCCGCAGTGACGCAATCGACGGCGCGGAGGCGGTGTCCGCGAGCTTGACCTTCATGCGGATGCCGTCGGCGTCGAGGCAGTCCAGTCCGAGCAGGCGGCGGGTGTGCGCCATCGGGTCCTCGCCGCCCGCGAAATCGCCCTTGAGATAGGTGCTGCCGCGATCGTTGATGTAGCGCGCATAGAGATGGGCGCAGAGCAGGTCCTGCATCAGCGCGAGGTCGCGGTAGATGCCGTTCTCGCGCAGGAACGGCTCGAGCTCGCCGCGCAGGGCGAGGAAGATTTCCACGCGATCGGACAGCGTCAGCGTGTCGCGGCCGGGTTCGACATCGAACCAGATCTCGCGCAGCACGCCGCTGCGGGTGTCCGCGTCCCAGATCCAGCGCGTCATCAGCGGGATCGAGTCGGGCGCGGTGAAGTGCAGCATTTCGGCGGCCAGATCGCGCAGCCAGCGATGGTGACGGTCCCTCGGCACCCCGGCGAGAAAGGCGTCGAAACGGCTCTGCACGTCACCCGCGTCGCCGAGCAGCGCGATCATGCGCTCGCGCAAGGCCGCGTAGGGATGCTCGGCGAGCCAGGGCCCGGCACGCCGGCGCACCGTCGACATGAACGTGCACAGTCCGAGAAACTGCAACTCGTCCAGTCCGGCAACGCGGCCGTCGGCGAGCAACTCGCGGAAGATCCGCACCTTCAGCTGCAGCGCGGTCAGACAGGACTCCATGCCGGCGCCGGTGCCGGCGGCCTCGATCAGCGCAGCGAAGCCGCCGCGGATCGCCGGGCCGCTGAGATCCAGCGTCGACAGCAGGGTCGGGTCCGGGTCGCGCGCCATCAGCATCGTGCCCACCGGTCATCCCGCCAGTGCCGTGACCGGCATGCGCAGGCCGGCGATCGCCGCCATGGCGGCGGCCTGGCCCTGCGCGATGCTGTCGTCGATCGTCTCGGGTCCGGTCGCGGCACCGGCGACGTAGACGCCGGGGCGCGTGGTACTGCCCATGGCGCTGTAGGACGGGCCTTTCAGCAGAAAGCCGTGTCGCTCCAGCTCGACGCCGAACAACGGAGCCAGCGCGCGATTGTCGACATTGGGGTCCATGCCGATGGCGTGCACGACCATGTCGAAGGGAATGGTGATCGGGCGCTTGACCAGGGTGTCCTCGCCCTTGACGATCAGGCGGTGGCCGTCGGAGGTGACCTCGGCGATGCGCGCCTTGATGTACTTGACGCGGAATTCCTCCTGGCTCTGCCAGTAGTACTTGTCTTCGTAGAGTCCGAAGGTGCGGATGTCCATGTAGTAGATGTAGACGCTGCATTTCGGCAGTGCTTCGCGGATCTCCATGGCGATATTGGCGGACACCGTGCAGCAGATCTTCGAACACCATTCGCGACCGATCTGGCGGTCACGCGAGCCGACGCAGAGCAGGATCGCCACGCGCTCCGGTTCGCGGCCGTCGGACGGGCAGCGCACGCCCTTGCCGGAGGAAAACATCTGCTCGACCTGGGTCGTGGTGACCACGTCGGGGTAGGTGCCGAAGCCCCATTCCGGCTTGTTGTTGGAATCGAAATGGGTGAAGCCGGTGCACAGGATCGCGGCGCCGACCTTGTGCGTCTGTCCGTTCGACAGGACGCCCTCAAACGCGCCCGGCTCGCCGGAAAACTGCGTGACCCGGGTCTCGGTGAACACCTCGATTAGCGGATGGGGCTGCACGCGCCGGACCATGCCGCCGATCGCATCCCGCGCCCATTCGCCGGAAGGCACCAGTTTGGCGTAGCCGGACAGGATCGGCGCGCCGCCCAGGCGGTCGGCCTTGTCCACCAGCAGCACCCGCTGGCCGGTGCTGGCCAGGGCATGCGCCGCGGACAGTCCGGCGGGACCGCCGCCGACGACAAGTACCGGCGCGCTCATGGCTGGGCCTCGATCAGGGCCGGGCGCTGATAGCCCGGGCCGGAGGTGATGGCGCGTTTCGGGTCATACAGGGTCTCGATGCGTCCCGCCTTGACCTCATCGAGATACACCTCGAACTCGGCCTTGGCCTTCTGCCAGTCGATGCCCAGCTTCTCCAGCAGGCCCTCGAACGGCGAGGCGTGCCAGTGCAGCTGCGCGAGCTTGTAGGGATGCGCGCCGCAGACCAGCGCGGCGAACTGGCAATCCGCCATCACCGCCAGCGGATAGACCTTGTCCACCGCGCCGCCGATCCACTGGCTCTTGTCCAGCGTGGTGATGCAGCCGGTGTCATGGCCCACCATCACGTCGGCGTGCGCTTCCTCGACCGCCACCTTGATCTTGCGATCGATGGCGAAGGAGCGGGTGAATTCGCGCTCACCGATGATGTGCCGGAAGCCGAACCCGCAGCAGTCGTACCAGGTCGAGTAATCGGCCACCTCGACGCCCAGCGTCTGCAGCAGGCCGGTCGAGACCGCGACCCGGTTGCCGTCGAGCACGGTCTCGTCGTACAGAACGTCCTCGGGCACCATCTTGTGCACGTGGCAGGCCGGGTGCACGGTCGCGCGGATGTTGCTGCAGTCGATCACGCGCTGCTCGGCGATCCGTTCGCGCATCACGTGCAGCCATTCCGAGTAATGCACGATTTCCTCGGGGATCAGCAACTTGCCATCCACCAGCCGGCCGAGCTTGCCGAGGATCTTCTTGACCTGCTCGCGCAGCTTGGGTGACTGCAGCAGGAACGCGCGCACTTCCTTGTAATTTCCGAACGAGGTGCCGCAATGGATCAGCGGGTAGTAGTAGCCCGCCGGCAGCCCCTCCGCCAGCGCGGATACGTAGGCCTGGTGAAAGTTGCGCAGGAACACCGCGGCGAGGCTGACAATGTTGCCGATGCCGGAGCCGTGATAGTTCCAGGCGGTGCACGAGGTCTGGTCGGTTTCATCCAGATAGCGGGTGCCGAGCTTGTTCTGCAACCACAGCAGCGAGCTCGGATAGCCGGGAATGTTGCCGCACTGTCCGCAGGACTTGTGATGCCAGAACTGGTTGGTGGGGATGCGCTTGTTCCACCCGTACAGCGTGCGTCCGGTGACCGGCTCGTGCTGCTCGCTGATGCGGTGGACGACGATCTCGCCGTCCTTCTCCAGCTGCCACATGATGTCGCGCACGTCCTTCACCTGGTCCTTGTTGACCAGCATCTCGCGACGGTCGATGCGCGCCTCGACCCAGGATGTGGCGCGGCGCGCCTCGTCGGTCGACAGCTTGACCGGACGCCACTCCGGGCCGAAGCCCGAGTAACCCGATGCAGCGGGGCGTTCCTGCTCTTCCTGACTGGCCATGGCGCGTTACCTCACTCAGACCGCGGATGATTCCGCCGGGTGTTCATCGACCCACTCCTGGTATTCCTCGCGTTTCTCGTCCATGAGGTCGTTGACCACATCGAAGAGATTCGGGTCGATCGTCTCCAGCTGATCCAGGACCCCGGATGCTTCCCAGATGGTGTACAGCTCGATCGACGTCTTGATGTTGACTTCCCACGCCGTGTCCATCGTGTGCAGCGTGGGCACCGGGATGGCCTTGCGCAGGATGTTCAGCGGCGCCTTGATCTTGGCGATGTTCGGACCCCAGTCGGCGAAGGCATCGGGCGTGATCATGTTGGGCGCCAGCTGATTGCCGGTGGTGATCAGCTTCATCAGCACGCGGGTGAACGGCTTCAGCACGTCCTTGGCCGACTGCATGCCGTGCTTGATCGCCGTCTCGCGCAGGATCATCACCAGGCCGCCCGGCGAGTTGTGGAACGGGCAGCGTGCGGCGCAGGTGTAGCACTGGGCGCAGGCCCAGATCTTTTCCTGCATGACGTCGTAGACGCCCTCGAGGTTCTCGGTCAGCAGCAGCTGCACGATCTCGCGCGGCGAGTAGTCGTAGTAGTAGGCCGAAGGGCAGGTCGCGGTGCAGATGCCGCAGTTGAGACAGCCGTACAGCTCATGGTCGTACAGCGGGTGCGAGCGGACATCCTCGAAGATTTCCTCGAGCTTTTCGCGGGCAACGGTCGGGGCCCCGGAGACCGGATCGCCGATGAGCATTGCTGCAGCTGCCATAACCGACTCCTGCGGACGGGCCGCGCGCGACCCGGGTGCAACCTAGTAGCTGAGCACCCGGGTATCGTCGCTTTCCATGACCTGCTCGATGACATAGGCGCCGCCGACGATCCCGGCGCATTCCGGAATCAGGTCTTCCTTGCTCATGTCGAACAGGTCGAGATTGGGCGAGCAGCAGAGGAACTTCACGCCCGCCTCGTGGGCTTCCTTGATGAAGTCATAGACGGTCTTGGGCGAGCCCGGCTTGACCACCAGCGATTCGGCCACGCCCTTTTTCATCAGGCGTCCGGCGGTCGCGGTGCAGACGATTTCGACCTCGTAGTCCATCGCCGCGGCGACCGATGCCTGGAAGAACGGAGCGCCGAGCTCCTCGCCGTTTCGCGGATCGGTGTTGACCAGCATGATCAGAAGTTTGTGCGCCAACGGGGCTCGCTCCAGGCAGGGGGATCGGTGCGCCGGCGCCGCGGCGAAATGCCGCATTCGGCGTGCGACTGAAAATATTAGACAAATCGGATGGAAGCACGCTGCCCTGCAGCATGAATGCGATGCGCCGCGGAATCCGCCGGCAGGCGATCGTCCGACCGGCTCCGGGCCGCGCCTTCGCATGCGGCCCCGAGGCGGCCGCCTTGCCGCCCGGACGGCGCCTGGCCGGGTGCGCATGCACCGGTTTCCGGTGGATAGCGGCCGTGCCGAAAGGCCAGGCCGCCGGCGGCGGCGTTCGCGGGCGGTGCCGCGGCGGATGACAACCGTGGCACCGGACCGGGCGCCCCGATCCCGATCCCATGCATGGCGCCTCGGACCAGCACAAGCCGCGGCATCGATGGACGCCGCAGCTTGCGTTGAAGCTCCCGGCCCGTCGGGTCTCGCCCTGACGGCGAGCGCGGACATCCGGCGCAGGTCGTGACCCGCCAGCGCCAGCGCTGGGCGGCTGCGCAAGCCCTCGCCGAGCGGCGTTACTTGGCCCGGCTGATGGTGAACTTGCCGATGCTGATGCCCAGATCGATGCCCTGGCCCGCGCCGGCCAGCGCCAGCGAGACGGTGCCCTTGGTCAGGATCTGCGCGGTGCCGGATTTCACCAGGCCCGCGTTGGCCTCGCCCTGTACATAGGAACCGAGCACGTCGTCGATGGTGTGCACATCGGTAAAGGTGCCGACGCCGTTGTCGATATGCGACTTGCCGGCGGTAAGGCCGACGCCCTGGGCGGCGATCTTGACGTGCATGGAACTGCCGTTGGCGCAGGTCACGAGGCCGCTGCCTTCGACGTGCTTGTAGATCACCGACCAGCTGGTGGTGGAGAAATTCAGTTTGCAGTCGAGGTTTGCATCGGCGGCCGTCGCACGCTGGGGCAGCATGGCGCCGGCGGCCAGTGCGGTGGCCAGTCCGAGCAGCGGCAGGTAGCGGTTCTTGAGGATCGTCATGATCGTATTCCTTCGGGGTGGGGGTGGTTCGCTCCGGACGGTGGACCTCTCAACCTGAACGCAGGCGCCCGTCTGCGCGCTCGCGTTCAGGTTGGGCAGGCCGCAATGCACGGGAATCCGCCGCAGTGTCGTCATCCCGACGCGTGCCGTCGGCGCAGGTTGCCGGCGCCGGGCCGTGGCGCGGCACACGCTAAACTGATGCGCTGTCCGCATCGCCTGCCGGCCCGATGGCATCCAGCCCCGGGCCGTTCTGCCGCCACCGTACGCCGTCGACCACCGTGACACTCCGGAAGCCATGAAGACACCCCAGGGACTGCAGGCGCTGATCGACGACGGCGTGATCGACGAGGTGATCCGGCCGCTCAAGAGCGGCAAGGAAGCGTCGGTATACGTCGTGCGCAGCGGCAGCGACGTGCGTTGCGCCAAGGTCTACAAGGACATGGCGCAGCGCAGCTTCCAGGCGCGGGTGCAGTACCAGGAAGGCCGCAAGGTGCGCGGCAGCCGGCAGGCGCGCGCGATCGGCAAGGCCAGCAAGTACGGCCGCAAGCAGCAGGAGATCGCCTGGAAGAACACCGAGGTCGATGCCCTGTATCAGCTTGCCGGCGCCGGTGTGCGCGTCCCGCAGCCCTACGGCTATTTCAACGGCGTGCTGGTGATGGAACTGGTCACCGATGCCGAGGGGCGTTCGGCGCCGCGTCTTGGCGAGGTCGAGCTGGAGCCGGAGCAGGCGCGCCGCTATCACGTCTTCCTGGTCCGGCAGGTGGTGCGCATGCTCTGCGCCGGGCTGATCCACGGCGACCTGTCGGAGTACAACGTGCTGGTCGCACCGGAAGGCCCGGTGATCATCGATCTGCCGCAGGTGGTCAGCGCGGCCGGCAACAACGCCGGCCGCGCGATGCTGCTGCGCGACGTCGGCAACGTGACCGCTAGCCTGGGGCGTTTCGCGCCCGAGCTGCTCGATACGCGTTACGGCGAGGAGATGTGGGCGCTGTTCGAGCAGGGCGCGCTGCGCCCCGACAGCGAGCTCAGCGGCATGTTCGCGGCGGACGAGCATGCCGCCGACGTGGATGGCGTGATGCTGGCGATCATCGATGCGCGCCAGGAGGCGATCATCCGCCAGCAGGGGCGCGATGCCGCCGACGCCAACGATTGAAACGCGTCGCGCGCGCAACATCGCCCGCAGCGACGCCCGAGTCGGGCAGGCGATCAGGCCGGCGCGGGGCTCGCGGGCACGATCGCGGCCATCCGCCGCCGCGGGCAGCCGCGCTGGCGCCCGGCGCCTGTGCGCCAGGTCACAGTGTTGCAGTCCGACACCCTGCCGCAAGCGTCTGTCGCGCGGGCTGGCATCGGCCTTGCTCACGTTCGTCAGGCCTGCCCCCTGAGTCGCGCCATGAACGCATCGGTCCTGCCGTCCCCAGCTGCCCCAGCGGTCGATCGCGAACGGCGTTTCGTGAGGCGCGTGCACGGCCTGCGCACGCTGGGGCTGGGGCTGGGTTTTTTCCCGGTCGCCGCCGTGTTCCGGCAGAACGGCGAACCGCTGCTGCTGTGGGCGCTGCTGCTGGTCAACGGTTTCGCGTGGCCGCACCTTGCGCGCTGGCTGGCGGTGCGCAGCACGACGCCGGTGCAGGCCGAGTACCGCAATCTGCTGGTCGACTCGCTGATGGGCGGCGTCTGGGTGGCGCTGATGCGCTTCGATCTGCTGCCCAGCGCGGCCCTGCTGACGATGCTGGCGATGGACAAGCTCAGTGTCGGCGGTCTCCGGCTGCTGCTGCGTGGTCTGCTGCTGCAGGGCATCGCCTGCGTGCTGACCGCCGCGCTGAACGGCTGGGCGTTCGCACCGCAGACCGGCACGGCGGTCATGCTGGCGACGTTGCCGTTCATGGTGCTGTATCCGCTGGCGATCAGCACGGTGATGCACGCGCTGGCGCGCCAGGTGCGATGGCAGAACCGCCAACTGGCGCGGATCAGCAGCACCGACGGTCTCAGCGACCTGCTCAACCGCGGCGCCTGGGAGGAGGCGGTGGCGATGACGCTGCAGCGGTGTCGTCGCAGCGGGGGGCGTGCCAGCCTGCTGATGATCGACATCGACCGCTTCAAGCACATCAACGATCGCCACGGGCACCCGGCAGGTGATGCCGTGATCGGTCGCGTCGGCGCGATCATCCGCCGCTGCATGCGCGACAGCGACTGCGCCGGCCGCTACGGCGGCGACGAATTCGGCGTGCTGCTGGATCGCGCCGATGCCACCGCGGCGATGGCGATCGCCGAGCGCATCCGCGCCAGCGTCGCAGCGGCCGTATTCGAGCAGGCCGAGGGCATGCACTGCACCCTGAGCACCGGCGTCGCCGAGATCACCCCGCAGACCCACGACGCGCGCGACTGGATCAAGCAAGCCGACGACGCGCTGTACCGGGCCAAGCTCGACGGTCGCAACCGCACCGCCTGCTGAGCGTCCCTGCGATCGCGACGCGCGCAACGGACGGCGCTTGACTTGCATGGGCGTTGCCCGAACGATCACGACGGCGGCCCGCAATGGCCGCGATCCGGATCACCGTCCCGCCGCGAGTGCCCATGCCGCCAGCAAACGGTCTGCCCACCACCGAGCGTCTCGCGCTGCGCCGCTTCACGCCGGACGATCTCGATGTCCTGCATCAGCTCTACAGCGACCCCGAGGTGGCGCGCTACGTCGGCGGCACCAAGACCCGCGAGCAGGCGCAGGAGATGCTGGATCAGCGCATCCTGGCCTACTACGACGCCCATCCCGGGCTGGGTGTGTGGATGACGCTGGAGCGCGCGAGCGGCGCCTGCGCCGGCATGCACCTGCTGAACAACATCCAGGGCGAAACGCACATCCAGCTCGGCTACGTGCTGTTCAAGGCCTATTGGGGCCGCGGCTACGCCACCGAGATGAGCATGGCCCTGCTGCGCCACGGCTTTGCCGCGGCGGGGCTGGAGCAGATCGTGGCGATCACGGATCTCGCCAATGCCGACTCGCAGCACGTGCTGCTGAAGGCTGGCATGCAGCGCAAAGGCGAACGCCGCTTCGCGCATCCGGCCTATCGCGGCGAGTCGCTGGCGTGGTTCGAGGCCGATCGCGAAGA
>JAJYDI010000051.1 GCA_021777635.1 Pseudomonadota bacterium | reverse complement strand
CGAGGATCCGGTCAATCCCGACGTGATCTACGTCGGGACCGATCGCGGCGTGTACGTCTCGCTGGATCGCGGTGATCACTGGCAGTCGCTGCAGGCCAACCTGCCGGACGTGCCGGTGCACGATCTCGCCATCCAGCCGCGTGATCGTGACCTGATCGCCGGCACTCACGGCCGCAGCGTGTGGATCCTCGACGCGCTGCCGATCGAGGAGCTGACGCCGGCACTGATGCACGAGGCGCTGCACCTGTATCCGGTCTCCGACCTGCAGGCGCAGCGCGACTGGTGGAGCCGGCCGGCACTGTGGTTCGACGAAACGCCCGAACTGCCGCAGCTCAGCGGCAGCTACTGGTCGGATGCCGCTGGTCCGGTGACCCTGCGCGTCCTCGATTCGGACGGCCAGCCGGTGCAGTCCTGGACGGCGACCGCGATCCGCGGCATCAACCGCTGGCAATGGAACCTGTTGCTGGACCCGAAGCGCGCACTGGCCGCCGAAAACGCCCGGCTCGCACGCGAGCACCTCGACCCGGCCACGGTCAACTGGTCGGAGCGCCCGGTCGCGCAGGCCATCGATCTGGGCCAGCGGCTGTACATCACGCCCGGCAAATACACGCTGCAGATCACGCGCGGCGCGGCGACCTCTCGCTCCACGTTCGAAATCAAGCCGCCCACGCCCTACAAGCCGCGCCTCAAGCCGCCGTTCGAGCCGCGTCGCACCGACCGCTGGCTGCCGCGCAGGGACACCAGCGGACCGTCGCCGGCGGCCGCGGAGCGCGCCGTGGAGACGTCCGGCCGCTGATGCATGGCCCGGGCGGGTCGTCTCTTATCGGCAGCCAGCCGTCATCGACGGGTTCCTGATCATTGCCTGCGAGACAAGCCTGGCATTTCCTCGCGGTGGGCGGCGTCGATCGCGGCCGAACCGGGGTACGCGGCCCGCCAGCACGCGTCCGTGCCGGCCGCGGCTTCAAGTCGCGCGCAGGACCAGCGTCACCGGCAACACCTCGGATTGCGCGGTTTGTCTCTGGATGAGGGCCAGCACCTTGCGGGCGAGCAGGGTGCCGCCTTCCTGCCAGTCCTGGCGTACCGTGGTAAGCGCCGGCAGGAAGCTGGCACTCAGCGGGGAGTCGTCATAGCCGATGATCGACACGTCGCGGGGTACGGGTCTGCCCAGTCCCTCGAGGGCCTGGAGTGCACCGATGGCCAGCAGGTCGCTGCAGGCGAAGATCGCATCGAACTCGGCCTCGCGGGCGATCAAGGAGTGCACGGCATCGATGCCGGCGGCCATGGTGAACTCGTCGCGTCGCATCAGCAGCGGCTTGATGCTGTGCTCCGCCAGGGTATCGACGAAGCCGTTGAGGCGATCGAGGATTTCCGGATGGCTGGGGTTGCCGACGAACACCGGATGCCTGCGGCCGATCGTCACGAAATGTTCGGCCACGAGCGCGCCGCCCAGCCGGTTGTCGCTGCCGACCACGACGTGGGTGTCATGGTTCGAAGGCGCTCCCCAGACCACCATCGGAAGCCCGAGCTTGTCGAAGCGGCGCACGGCGTCCTGGTGCGCGCCCTGTCCCAGCAGAATCAGGCCGTCGGCGGCATGCACGGCAGCCGCATTGGCTTCATGCCGGGTCGTGAGCAGCACGCTGTAGCCGGCGGTCGTCAGCTCCTGGGTGATGCCGCCCAGCAGATTCAGCGGGTAGGGATCGAGCATCGGGCGGTCGCTGGAGGGTTTCATCTCGACGATCACCGCGATCATGTGGCTGCGACGCAACCGCAGATTGCGCGCGCTGACGTTGAGCTTGTAGCCGTGTTCCCGGGCGATCGCCTGGATGCGGGTGCGGGTATCGGGGTTGACCAGCGGACTGTCGGCCAGTGCCCGTGAGACGGTGATCTTCGAGGTGCCCGCCAGGCGGGCCAGATCCGCCATGGTCGGATTGTTGGCTGCCGCGGAATCCGCGGCTGTTTTGCTGATCCGACTCAATCGACGCTCCCATCCGACGCTGACCGGCACGCGCCGCTTCCCGCGCAAGGTCGCCGTTCATGAACCGGCAGTCTCCGCGCGCAGGTAGTGAGCGTCAACGTCGGATGGATGACGGCGCGGCGGGATGGACGTGGCGGATCCCTGCGGGCGCCAGCATACGTGCTGCAGCACAGCATTGGTATCGATATCTTGATATCGATACCAATTGCCTTTAGGCTCGCTGCCACGGTGCCGGGGAGGCCACGTGAAAATGCTTGAACATGACATGCCAGCCGTGGCGCGCGCCGCGGACAGCAGCGCCCCCGATCCGTGGTGCCTGGTCAGCGAGGACACGGATCCGACGCGATTCGAGCACGCGGAGAGCCTGTTCGCGCTGGCCAACGGTGCGCTGGGCGTCCGCGGAGGATTCGAGGAGGGCGACAGCCCCAGCCAGGGCGTCTTCCTCGCCTCGGTATGGGAGCGCACGGCCATCCATTACCACGAACGCTTCCCGGGGTTCGCCCGCGGCAGCGACACGCGTGTGCCGGTTGCGGACGGTACGCGGATCCGTCTGCGGCTGGGTGACACGCCGGTCGTCCTGAGTGCCGGCACCTGGCTGGCTCTGCGGCGTGAACTGGATCTGCGCGACGGGTGCTACCGACGCACGCTGCGCTGGCGCGCACCCGGTGGCGTCACGCTCGAGATCGTGGCCGAGCGCATCGTGATGCTGGATGTCCCCGGCCTGTTGGCGATGCGCTATCGCGTCCGCTCGATCGACTACCACGGCGCGCTGAGCCTGGATTCGTCCATCGATGCAGCTCCCGGCGGCGCCGCACAGGGCGACGATCCGCGCATCGGTGCGCGGCTCGACGGCGGCCTGCGCATCGTCGCCACCGGCGGCGATGCCCAGGGCGCATGGATTCACGAGCAGACCGCCCACAGCGACATCCATCTGGTGTGTGCCCAGCGGCACCGCATCGATGATGCCAGCCTGTGCCTGGGGAATGGATCGCGTACAGCCGTGGGCGTCACCCAGACGATGACGACCCTGCTCACGCCCGGCGCCGAGATCGTGCTGGAGAAGTACGTCGCTTATGCCTGGTCCGCACCGGCCGGCGGCCCCACCGCCTCGGCCTTGCGCGAGCAGGCCTGGGCGACGCTGGCGCAGGCGGCGGATCAGGGCTATGCGCAGCTCCGCGAGCGGCAGCGGCGGCAACTCGCGGAGCTCTGGGAGCAGGCCGATCTCGCCATCGCCGGCGCGCCGGACATCGAGCAGGCGCTGCGACTGAACCTTTTCCATGTATTCCAGTCCGCGTCGCGGGACGGCCACGGCTCGGCCGCGGCCAAGGGGCTGACCGGCGAGGGCTACGAGGGGCACTACTTCTGGGATGCCGAGGCCTTCATGCTGCCGGTACTGGCGACGCTGGCGCCGGGGCTGGCGCGCAGCATGCTCGAGTACCGGTATCGCACGCTCGATCGTGCGCGGGCGCATGCGCGCGAACTGAATCATGCCCGTGGCGCGCTCTACGCGTGGCGCACCATCAGCGGCGACGAGTGCTCGGCGTATTTCCCGAGCGGGTCGGCGCAATACCACATCAACGCCGCCGTCGCATGGGCAATCCGCCTGTACGTCGATGCCAGCGGCGATGACGCCTTCCTGCGCGATCGCGGCGCCGAAATGCTGTTCGAGACGGCGCGCATCTGGCTCGCCATCGGACACTTCAACCCGCGACGCGACGGGGCGTTCTGCATCCACGAAGTGACCGGGCCGGACGAATACTCGGCGCTGGTGGACAACAATCACTACACCAATCGCATGGCGCAGCGGCATCTGCGCGATGCGGCGATGGTGGCCGAATGGATGACGACCAGCCATCCGGACGCGATGGCGACACTGGTTGCCCGCATCGGCCTCGGCGCCGAGGAGCCGCAACTGTGGCGCCGCGCCGCCGCCGCCATGCACCTTCCGGTCGACGCGGCGCTGGGAATATTTCCGCAGGACGACACCTTCCTCGACAAGCCGCGTCTCGACATCCCGCGCGAAGTCCGGGTCGGCCAGCCGCTGCTGCTGCGCCTGCATCCGCTGACGCTCTATCGGCACCAGGTCTGCAAGCAGGCCGACACGCTGCTGGCGCTGGTGCTCGCGGGCGAGGACGTCGACCGCGCAGCGAAACAGCGCAATCTCGAGTACTACGAAGGCGTCACCGTGCATGATTCGACGCTGTCGGCTTCGACCTTTGCCGTGCTGGCGGCCGAGGTCGGACAGATCGACAGGGCCTGCCGCTATTTTCGCGACACCCTGCGCGTCGACCTCGACGACCTGCACGGCAACACCGCCCATGGCGTCCATCTCGCGGCGATGGCCGGCAGCTGGCTGGCACTGACCTGGGGTTTCGCCGGTCTGCGCGTCACCCGTGGCGAGCTGACGTTGGCGCCGATCCTGCCCCCGGCGTGGCAGGGCTACCGTTTCGGCCTGCGCTGGCGTGGCGCGCAACTGCGCGTCGAGGTCGACAGCCACGGCGTCCGCTACACCCTCGGAGCCGGCGCCGCATTGACGTTCCGCCACGACGGTGGCGTGCGCCATCTGGTCACCGGCCAGACCCTGTGTCTTGCTCACGCTGCCGCGACGGCGGGCGCGAGCACGGCGCGCCGGTTCAAGGCGGTGATCTTCGACCTGGACGGCGTGCTCGCCGACACCGCCGTGCTGCATCGCGCAGCCTGGCATCAGCTGGCGCAGGAGATCGGCGTGCCGTTCGACGAGGTGATTGCCGAGCGCATGAAAGGTGTCGACCGGCGCGGTTCGCTGGAGATCCTGCTCGAACGCGCGCAACGCCCCTGTTCGGAAGATGAAAAGCGCGAGCTGGAAGAACGCAAGAACCGCGATTATCGCGCGCGCATCGCGCAGCTCGGGCCGGAAAGCTTGCTGCCGGGTGCGCGCGCGGCGGTCGAATCGGCACGTGCCGCGGGGCTGCGCGTCGCACTGGCTTCTGCCAGCCGCAACGCGCCGCTGCTGCTCGATCGCCTCGGCATCACCGGACTCTTCGACTACGTCGTCGATGCCGGCGCGATCGCCCGATCGAAGCCCGATCCGGCGCTCTTCCTGGATGCGGCGGCCGGGCTCGGACTGGCGCCGTCCGACTGTCTTGGTGTCGAGGACGCAGCTGCCGGCATCGCGGCGATCCGCGCCGCCGGGATGACGGCGATCGGCATCGGCGATCCGGTCACCCTCGGCGGCGCTGCCGTCGTGCTGCCGACCATAGCCGACTTTGATGTGGCGACTTTCATGAACGAGTGAGGACCGGATGTACGCGACCCGCGTACGGAAGTCCGTAGTGGAAACAACAACCGCAACAAACCACGGGTGGAGGAGCCTATGAACGGGAAATGCATGCAACGCGCTGTGCTTTCGGCAGCGATCATCTCGGCCCTGATATCGGGAGCCGCCTACGCACAGGATACGGCGCCCGCGACGGGCGCGACGGCCGCGAAGCAGACTGACGAAACCGGCAAGAAGGACGTCAAGACACTGGAGCAGGTTGTGGTCACCGGCACGCCCGTCTATGGCGGCGTGCGCAAGATCGACGCCAGCTACTCGATCACCACGGCGACTCGCGAGCAGATCCGCGAGGCCAACCCGGTGAGCACCGCGGATCTGCTCAAGATCGCCCCCGGACTGTGGCCCGAATCGACCGGTGGCCAGACCGGCGCCAACATCGAGATCGCCGGATTCCCCGGCGGCGGTGACGCGCCGTTCTTCACCACCGAGATCATGGGCTCACCGATCTACGGCATGCCGACGCTGTCGTTCTTCGAGACGTCGTCGGCCTTCCGTCTCGACGACACGATCCAACGCGTCGAAATCCTGCAGGGCGGCCCCTCGGTGGTCTACGGCAGCGGCCAGATCGGCGCCGTCGCCAACTTCATCCTCCGCGAGGGCACGGCCAAGCCCTCGGGCGACATCGGTCTGACCTACGGCTCGGAGGGCCTGTGGCGGCTCGACGGCTTCTACGGTTTCAAGGTCGCCGACGGCTGGTACGGGAGCGTCGGCGGCTTCGCACGGACGTCCAACGGCGTACGCGACCCGCAGTTCAAGGCCGACCAGGGCGGGCAGCTGACGGCCACGCTGTCGCATGACATGGACAACGGCTCGATGATGTTCTACGCCCGCGTGCTGGACGACAAGAACCAGTTCATCACGCCGATCCCGCTGATCCAGAACGGTACCGACCAGTTCAGCGCCTATCCCGGCTTCGATCCGCTGACCAGCACCTACTACAGCCACGCGATCCAGCACGTGTTCCTGGCCGGATATCCGGGTGGCGGCACCAACGCCAACCTCGCCAACGGCCGCGGCGCGAAGATGAATTTCTTCGGCGGCAACATCAACTTCGATTTCGACAACGGCATCAGCCTGTCCGACAAGTTCCTGATCGATCGCGGCACGATGGACACCAACGCGCTGTTCTCGGGTTCCAACCCGGCCTCGCTGACGGACGAGCTGTACAACATCCCGACCAACCTCGGCGGCTTCGCGCTGCCCCCGGGCTCGGCCACGGCCACCTATGTCGGCGGCGGTGCAGTCGATCCCAACCAGAGCGTGATCCATCAGGGCTGGTGGTTCATCCACAAGTACCTGACCAACGTCAGCAATGATTTCCACATCAGCAAGGAGCTGTTCGCCGGCAATACGTTGACCGCCGGCCTGTACCTGGCGCACTACACCGACAGCGACAAGTGGGCGCTGGGCAACCAGATGCTGATGACCAACACGCCCAACGCGCGTCCGATCACGGTCAGTTACGTCAGTGGCGGCAACACCTACCAGCTCACCGACAATCAGGGCTTCCTCGACAACGGCGCCTACAACATCGCCGAGAACGGCACGGCAACCAACAAGGCCTTCTACCTCTCCGACGTGCAGCGCTACGGCCGCTGGCTGTTCGACGTGTCCGGGCGCATCGAGAACGAGAACGCCCTCCTCAACGTGTGCAACCTGCAGAATGTCAATCTCGACAACAACCCGTACACGCTTTACAACAACTCGGTACCGGTCTGCAACGGCACCTATTCGACCACCCGCTACAACAAGACGCACCCGTCATGGACGATCGGAGTCAACTACAGGCTGGCCGACAACATGAGCGTGTATGTGCGCGCCAACCGCGGCGCCCACTTCGGTGACTTCGACAACGCCCTGCGCGGCAACACCACCGGCAACACCCCGCCGCTGCAGAAGATCCAGAACTTCGAAGGCGGCTTCAAATACCAGTCGTCGCTGTTCTACGCGAATATCACCGTCTACCACCGGCAGTTCAGCGGTCTGCCGTACCAGCCGACCAATGCCCAGGGCGCTCCGGTCGGCAGCCCCCTGCTGTACGGGTCGGACTCCAAGGGCATCAACCTGAGCGGAGCCATCACGCCCACCCGCAACCTGCGGCTGGAGCTGGTCGCGGATTATCTGGACGGGCACTACACCCACTATGCCGCCTGCATCCCCTACATCAACCAGGTGACCGGCAACGGCTGTGCGGTGATCAATGGCCAGCAGCTGCAGCGCCAGCCGAAGTTCCGCTACATGTTCACGCCCAGCTACCACATTCCGACTGCGTGGGGCGATGTGATGGCCTGGGTGACCTACACGTACGTGGGTCCGCACACCCAGGACCAGTCCGGACTTCAGCAGCTTGGTACTTACAGCACGTGGGACTTCGGCGTGGTCGCGGATATCGGCCGCAACTGGGAGTTGCGTCTGCAAGGCACCAATCTGACCAATGCGCTGGGTCTGACCGAGAGCAATTCGCGCATCTTCGGCGCCGCGGCGGGTTCCGGTGGTGTGATCCTGGCCCGTCCGCTGCAGGGCCGCGAGGTCAATTTCCAGGTCAAGTACAAGTTCTGAACATGCAGCACTGCCCCGAGCGCGGTCCGGGTGGCCCACAAGGCCATTCCGGACCGCGGTTTCTGCGACCACCGCGCGGCGCTCCGACGGCCGATGCACTCTCCCGTCGCTATGCGGAGCCCGCCTCTCGCGCCTGGAAGTGTGCTGTCGACATCGACTCCTGGAGCCACCATGAAACTTCCCCGTCTCGTCCGCGCCGTTCCGGTCCTGCTCGCCGCAGCGCTTGCCATGCCGGTGTCTGCGGCCACCGATCCGAGTTTCCTGCTCCAGGCTACAGCAGCGGATTGGGGCGCCTATTTCCCGACCTATCTGGCCAACGGCTACTTTTCGATCATGACCTCGCCGCGCGGAACCGAGCCGAGCCCGGGGTACCTGGTGGCCTTCATGGATTACACGCCCGGAGATGTATCGCGCCCTGCGGCGGTTCCCGGCTGGAGCGAGGTGGACTACAACCCGGGCGGCGGCTGGCTGAATGCGACGCCGCTGAACGAGAGGACGTTTGCCGATTACGCACAGACACTGGACATGCACGACGGCACGCTGTCGACGCGCTACCGTTTCGCCTACGCCGGAAAAGCGACCGACGTGCGCGTGACGACCTTCGTCAGCCAGGCGCAGAGCCACCTCGCGGCGACGCAGTTCGAGATCACACCTCGATTCGATGGTGAAGTGCGGCTGAGGTTCCCGATCCGTCTGTGGTCGGGGCATGAGCCGCGCTTCGCACTGGCCAGACTGAGCGGGCCGCAGATGGTGGACGCGGTGATCGCCAGCGGCCAGAACCTGGACAACAAGCCGGTGCCGACGCCGGATCGCGCTCCGATCTGGTACTACGGGCAGACGCGCATCGTGGCCGATGGCGGCGACGCGAAGCGGCTGACGCTGTGGCTGGATGGCCGTGCCGTGAACGGCACGCGCATGGGCGAGGCGCTTGCGCTCGGTCTGCCGCGCGGTCTGACGCTGACGCGGGTGCGGCTGGAGCAGCGCCGCGACGTGCTGTCGCTGAATCTGACGGCGCACGTGGAGAAGGGTCGGACCTACCGCTTCAGCAAGTATGTGGCGCTGTCCAGGCAAGGCTGGGGCGGTGCCGCGCAAGCGGATGTCGCGCTGGCCGAGGCGGCACGCCGACGCGGGTTCGCGGCATTGCTGTCCGGGCACCGGGCGGCCTGGCACAGATTGTGGGAATCCGACATCGTGGTCGACGGCGATGCCGGAGCGCAGAAGGCGTTGCACTCGGATCTGTACTACCTGCTGTCGGGCACGACGGCGGGGACCTCCTGGTCGGTGGGCGCGTGCTCGCTGACTCCGGGTTATGCGGGACACGTGTTCTGGGATGCCGATTCCTGGGTGTTCCCCGCGCTGCTGCTGCTGCATCCGCAGCGCGCCCGGTCGATCGTGATGTTCCGCGATCGCACGCTGGCCGCGGCCAGGGCACGTGCGAAGCAATACGGTGTGCGCGGCGCGATGTTTGCCTGGGAGGCGGATCCCGAGACCGGCGTGGACAACACGCCGTACTTTGCGCGCGGGGTGCAGCGCGAGATCCACGTCAACGCCGACATCGCGATCGCGCAGTGGCAGTACTACCTGGCCACGCGCGATCGCGACTGGCTGGTGCGGCACGGTTGGCCGGTGATCCGCGACGTCGCGAGGTTCTGGACCAGCCGCGTCACCTACGATCGCAAGCACGAACGCTACGAGATCCTGCACGTGACCTCGCCGGACGAGGCCTATGACGACGTGCCCAACGACTCGTTTACCAATGCGGCGGCGGCCAAGTCCCTGCGCATAGCCGTCGCGGCCGCCGCCGCGGTGGGCGCTGCGCCCGATCCGCACTGGGCGGACATCGCCGCGAAGATGTACATCCCGTTCTCGGACCGGGAGCAGCGCCACCTCGATTTCGACGCCTCGGTGCTGCACGACAAGATCACCTGGATGGGTTCCTCGCTGGTCTGGCTGATGTATCCGAATCTGGATCTGCCGATGTCGCCGCAGGTGCGCAGGAACGACTTCGACTTCCAGCTCCGCGAGCTCGAGGTGCACGGCAACGACCCCAACGAGATGATGATGGTCATGATGGCGGTCGCCGCAGCCGAACTCGGTGATGCCAAGGTCGCGGACGAATGGATCCGGCGCAACCTGGTCGGCTTCCTCAAGCCGCCGTTCAACGTGCGCACCGAGACCGTGGCCAACAACGCGGGCTATCTGCTGTCGACCTCGGCCGGTTTCGTTGAGAGCTTCCTGTACGGACTCACCGGTTTGCGCATCGAAGACCAGGGGCTGGTCGGCGCCTACGCGCCGGTGCTGCCACCGGGATGGACGTCACTGACGCTGAAGAACGTCCGCTTCCGCGGCCAGCGGCTCGACATCACCGTGCACCGCGATGCCGCAGGGAAAACGGTACTGCAGCGGCTGCCGGCGCAAGCGGGGCCAGCACGGGCAGCGTCCTTGCGCTCTGCGATCGGCGGTGACGGCACCACCGGAACTGCGACCGCGACACGGCAGGGAGACCGCCGGTGAGACGCTGGATGATGCTGGCCTCGCTGTGCCTGAGCTACATGATCTACGCCGTGCTGCTGAACAGCGTCGGCACGGTGATCCTGCAGTCGATCCTCAGCTTCGGCATCAGCAAGGAGAGCGGCAGCATTCTGGAGGCCTGCAAGGATTTCTCGATCGCCGGCGTCTCCTTCGTGACCGCGTCTTACCTGCCGCGGCTGGGTTACCGCCGCGCGATGATGCTCGGCCACGCGCTGGTGGCTGCGGCCTGCGTGCTGATGGCGTTGAATCCGGGCTTCGGCACCGCGAAAATCCTGTTCGCGACCATCGGCGTGACCTTTGCCCTGATCAAGGTCAGCGTCTACTCCACGATCGGACTGCTGACCACCGACGCCAGGCGCCACGCCAGTCTGATGAACGTGCTCGAGGGGCTGTTCATGGTCGGCGTGCTCGGCGGCTACTGGCTGTTCGGCGCCTTCATCGATTCCGCCGCGCCGGCACGCCTGGTCTGGGTGCATGTCTACTGGGTACTGGCCGGCGCAGGCGTGCTCGTGGTGGCGCTGCTGGCATGCGCACGGCTTGACGAATCCGCAGCGCGTCCCGCGCAGGCGGACACGGGCGGCGCGTTCGCCGGGATGCTGCGCCTGCTGACGCGACCGATGATCTACACCTTCATCGTCTCGATCTTTCTTTACGTGCTGATCGAGCAGGGGCTGGGAACCTGGCTGCCGACCTTCAATCGCCAAGTTCTGCAGCTGCCCGCGGCGATGAGTGTGCAGATGGCCAGCATCTACGCCGGATCGCTGGCGTTGGGCCGGCTGCTGGCCGGCTACGTGCTGCGGCGGATCTCCTGGTACACGCTGCTCAGCGGTTGCCTCCTCGGCATGATCGTGCTGGTGGTCGCGGTGCTGCCGTTGGCGGCACACGTGCATCTGCGGCCGGACGTGACCTGGCTGGATGCGCCGTTCGTGGCCTATGCGTTCCCGCTGATCGGCCTGCTGATGGCGCCGATCTATCCGGCGATCAATTCGGTAATGCTCAGCGCGCTGCCCAAAGAGCGGCACGCCGCAATGACGGGCCTGATCGTGGTCTTCTCGGCGCTGGGCGGTACGCTCGGCTCATTCATCGTCGCCTTCCTGTTCACCCACATCGGCGGCAGCCACGCGTTCTATATGACGCTGCTGCCGATGGCGGGCATCCTGGTGGCGCTGCGCGTATTCCGCCGCGAGACTGCCGGTTCCGCGCCAGAATGACGGCCAAGACATGCGCTGCGGTGGGGGCGCGGCGGAAAACGTGACTGTTCCGCGCACCTGATCCGCGATGCTGCAGCACCCCGGACCTCGAGTTTTCCGATCTCGCCGCGCTAGCGGATTGGTGCGAGACGCGCCTCAAGGCCTGAGCGGCAAGCGGGCCGGGCGCAGGGGCGGCCGCAAAAGCGCAGGGCCGATCGGTGAGGATCGGCCCTGAGGGGATAAAGCCCTTGGCGGTGACCTACTCTTGCATGGCTAGAGCCACACTACCATCGGCGCAGGTGCGTTTCACTTCCGAGTTCGGGATGGGATCGGGTGGGACCACACCGCTATCGCCGCCAAGG
>JAJYDI010000050.1 GCA_021777635.1 Pseudomonadota bacterium | reverse complement strand
CCCATGCGATTGGCGCGCCCGGGGTCAGTTCGCGGGCGCTGGCAAGATGCTTTTCGGCGGCCGCGGCGCTGGCGCCGTAGGTCAGCCTGGCCAGCATCGATCCCACCTTGCCGACGATTTCGGCGTGATAGACGCCCATCGCCAGATGCGCTTCCGCATGTTTCGGTGCGATCTTCAAGGTGGCTTCGAGCGCGTCCCTGACCTTGCCGGCGTGACCTTCGGCCAGGGCCTTGGCGATCGAGATGCACTGGCTGTAGCGGCCCAGGGCGAACGCATGGCGGTAGTGGCTGTTGGCCTCGCCGGGCAGGTCCTGGATCGCTTCGGCGGCGAACTCGGCGGCTTCCCGGAACCGCGCGGTCTTGAGCCGGGCATCGTCGACCAGATAGGTGGCGTGGATGCCGGCGGCCTTGACCGCGACCGAGGCGCCCAGTGCGCCGAGCGCGACGCCGGATTCCCAGGCGCGCTGAAAATCGCCGCGGTGATAGTCGCGCCAGGCCTCCTGCAGCGCGGCGGACAAGGTCGCGGCATTCCGGCCGAGCCGCGGGTTTTGCTTCAGCAGCGCGGTGATGCGCGCGCTATCGGGCCAGGGCTCGAGATCGCCGGCGTGCAGGGTCTTCCATGCCCGGGCCAATCGGTCGCCGGCATAGTCGTAGGCCTTGTCGGGGTGCGGAAAGGCGGTCCATTTCCTGCCGGCCATGGCCGATCTCCGGGGAGCGGGTGCGGGCATCCTGCGCCGCGCGAAGCCAGGCGGCAAGCCGCTAGACTGGCGGTCTGCAACGGATTCTCCCGATGACGCCCGAACCGGATTCCGCCGCGATCGCCGCCCGCGCCGCCGACCTGCGCGCGCGCATCGAGGATGCCAACTACCGCTACCACGTGCTCGACGATCCGGCGATCCCGGATGCCGACTACGATCGCCTGCTGCGCGAACTGGAAGCGATCGAGCACGCGCACCCCGAGCTGGTCACGCCCGACTCGCCGACGCGCCGCGTCGGTGCCCGGCCCGCCCAGGGTTTCGCCGCGGTGCGCCACGCGTTGCCGATGCTGTCGCTGAACAACGCCTTCGACACGGTCGATGCCGCCGACGATGCGACGCGCTTCCGCGAAGTGATCGAGTTCGTGCGTCGCATCGAGGAGGCCCTGGGCGAGGCGGACCCGGTGTTTTCGGTCGAGCCCAAGCTCGATGGCCTGGCGATCAGCCTGCGCTACGAGGACGGCGTCTTCGTGCAGGGCGCGACGCGCGGCGACGGCAGCATCGGCGAGGACGTGACCGCCAACCTGCGCACCGTGCGGGCGATCCCGCTGCACCTGCGCGCTGCCGGCTGGCCGCGCGTGCTGGAAGTGCGCGGCGAGGTGATCATGCCGCGCGCGGCCTTCGCAAGGTTCAATGCGGCGGCGCTGGCGCAGGGTGAGAAGCCGCTGGCCAATCCGCGCAACGGCGCCGCCGGCAGCCTGCGTCAGCTCGATCCGGCGCTGACCGCGCGGCGGCCGCTGGGCTTCTATGCCTACGGCGTGGGCGAGGTCAATCCCGGCGATGCCTTGCCGGACACGCACTCGGTCACGCTGGCGCGACTGCGCGACTGGGGTCTGCCGGTATCGCCCGAAGTCGACACCGCGCGCGGATGGGGCGGTCTGATCGGCTATTACCGCCGCGTCGGCGCGAAGCGCGCGCAGCTGCCGTACGATATCGACGGCGTCGTCTACAAGCTCGACCGCTACGACCAGCAGCGGGTGCTGGGCTTCGTCGCGCGCGCGCCGCGCTGGGCGATCGCGCACAAGTTTCCCGCCGAGGAGCAGGCGACCACGGTCGAGGCGATCGAGGTGCAGATCGGTCGCACCGGCGCGGTGACGCCGGTCGCGCGACTGGCGCCGGTGGCGGTCGCCGGCGTGGTCGTCACCAACGCCACGCTGCACAACGCCGACCAGGTCGCGCGTCTCGACGTGCGCGTCGGCGACCGCGTGATCGTGCGCCGCGCCGGCGACGTGATCCCGGAAGTGGTCCGGGTGATCCCCGCGCAGCGCCCGGCGCACAGCGCGCCGTGGGCCATGCCGACCCAGTGCCCGGTGTGCGGTTCGCAATTGGTGCGCGAAGAGGGCGCGGTGGCCTGGCGCTGCTCCGGCGGGCTGACCTGCGCCGCGCAGCGCCGCGAAACGGTGCTGCACTTCGCTTCGCGGCGGGCGCTCGACATCGAGGGCCTGGGCGAGCGCAACGTCGAGGATCTGATCGAGTTCGGCTACGTGCGCACGCCGGCTGATCTGTACGCGTTGCAGCTGGACGATCTGCTGGCGATGAAACGGCGCGCCGACGAGCGCGACGGCAGCACCCCGGAAACGGTGAAGCGGGGCAAGGTCGCCACGCGCTGGGCCGAGAACCTGCTGCAGGCGATTGCCGCCAGCAAGCGACCGGCGCTGGCGCGGCTGCTGTTCGCGCTGGGCATCATGCACATCGGCGAGGAAACCGCGAAGACGCTGGCGAAGGCACTGGGCAGCCTGGATCGGGTACGCCGCGCGCCGCCCCTGGTGCTGCGCGCCTTGCCCGATGTCGGCGCGGAAACCGCACGCTCGATTGCCACGTTCTTCGCGCAGCCCGGCAATCGCGCGGCGGTCGATGCGCTGCTGGCGGCGGGAGTACGTCCGCTCGACGAGCATGCGCCGCCTGCGGCGCTGCGCGATCGACTTGGCTTCGCCCGCCTGATCGAGCTGAGCGGCATCCCGCAGGTGGGCGATGTCGGCGCGACCCGTCTCGCCGCAGCCTATCCGGATGGGACGGCCCTGCGCGCCGGCGCGGCGCAGGACTGGGCAGCTGCGGCACCGAGCGCCCGGGTGGTGACCTCGCTGCACGCCTGGCTGGCCGGGCCGGGACCGCGGTCGCTGGCTGAGGCCGAAGCCTTCGCCGCCGCGCTTCCGGCGCCGGCGGCCGTCGCTGTGCCGGCCGGCCCGCTGACGGGCCAAAGCGTTGTGCTCACCGGTGCGCTGGACTCGATGACGCGCGAGGAGGCCGGCGCGAAACTGGAGGCGTTGGGCGCCAAGATCACGGGCAGTGTGTCGAAGAAGACCGCCTTCGTGGTCGCCGGCGCAGCGGCCGGCACCAAGCTGGATCGGGCGCACGCACTGGGCATCGAAATCTGGGACGAGACGCGGCTGCGGAAATATCTCGATGAACATGCCGTCTGAGCGCGGCCGGACATGCTAGCCCGCGCGACCCGCGATGCCCTGCTTTTGCGCGCGCGACTGTATGACGCGATCCGCTCGTTCTTCGCCGCCCGCGGCGTGCTCGAGGTGGAAACGCCGGTGCTGTCGGCGGCGGCCAATACCGAGCCCAACATCGAAAGCTTCGCGACGCGCTTTTCGGGACCTGCCGATGCCGGCGCGCGCGAGCGCTGGCTGCGCACATCGCCGGAGTTTGCGCTGAAGCGGCTGCTGGCGGCCGGTGTGGGTGATTGCTACGAACTGGGCCGCGTGTTCCGCGATGCTGAAGCAGGGCGCCGCCACAACCCCGAGTTCACGCTGCTCGAGTGGTACCGCGTCGGCTTCGATCATCGCCAACTGGCCGCCGAAACCGTCGCGCTGGTACAGGCTGCGCTCGCGCTGGCGGGGCGACGCGCGGCGGTGATCGAGCGCAGCTACGCCGCGCTGTTCATCGAGAGTCTGGATCTCGATCCACACCGGGCCGGCATCGCTGATCTGCGTGCGGCGCTGGCGAACGTCGTCATCGATCCGGCCGGACTGACCCGCGACGACTGGCTGGATCTGCTGATGACGCACCGCATCCAGCCGACGTTTCCGGCTGGCCGGATCACCGTGATCCACGACTATCCGGCCAGCCAGTGCGCGCTGGCGCGCATTCGCGCCGGCGACCCGCCGCTGGCCGAACGCTTCGAGGTCTATCTGGGCACGCAGGAGCTGGCCAACGGCTATCACGAGCTCAGCGATGCCGCCGAGCAGCGCGCGCGCTTCGAGCGCGACAACGCGCGTCGCCGCGGGCGCGGGCAGCGCGAGTTGCCGCTCGACGAGCGTCTGCTGGCGGCGCTCGATGGATTGCCCGATTGCGCCGGTGTCGCGCTGGGCATCGAACGCCTGCTGATGGCGCTGCTCGGCAGCGAGGCTATTGCCGACGTGCTGGCCTTCCCCTTCGATCAGGCTTGAAAGCGCGCCGTCGCCGCGGGCATGTGCGCAAGCACCGAATCGACGCCAATGGCGTGATCCGGGTCACATCATCACGAATCGTATTGACGCCGTATGCCATTGGTGATAACCGTCGCCGGCTGCAGCGTTCGATCCGGATGCATGCCCGCGTTCGGGCCACGCTGCTCCAGCGAGGAGTCGTGCAATGAACAAGAAGAACGCAGTACGTCGAATGCTGGCGGTAGCGGTGGTGACGATCGCGGCGGGTGGGGCGCAGGTGCATGCGGCGGAGTCGGGGGCGGTGACGCGCTTTTATCTGGTCGAGGTGGCGCCCGCCCAGGACCAGGCGTTTCAGGCCGGCATGAAAACCTGGCTGAAGTGCCTGCACGAGCATGCGGACAAGCGCAGCCTGTGGGCCTGGAGCGCCGAAACCGGTGATCTCGGGCGCTATGTCTTCCAGAGTGATACCAAGACCTGGGCCGGCATCGACGAGCGCAGCCCTGCCGGCAAGGCCTGCAGCGGCGATTTCAACACCGGCGTGATGCCGCACATCAGCAAGGCAATGAGCTGGGTGGCCCAGGACATGCCCAAGCTGAGCCATGACGACCCCATGGGCGGGATCCCGGCCTATGTCTTCGTGGCCAACGTCAAGCTGAAACCGGGGCAAGGGCCCGCCTTCGAGGAATCCCTCGGCAAGTTCGCCGCCGCCGCCAACAAGATCAAGTGGGATGGCTATTGGTTCACGCAGCAGGTCGTCGCCGGCGGTCATGGCGCCCCGGACTACAACATGGTCTGGCCCAACAAGTCGTGGGCCGAGATCGGCCAGGATCCGAATCCATCCGCGAAAGCCATGATGGAAAGTGCCTATGGCAAAGCCGGCGCGGCTGCGAACCGCAAGCAGTACCTCGATGCCATCGAGCGCTCGTGGTCAAGCGTTTACAGCTACGACAAGGAGTTGAGCTACATTCCTGCCAAGTAATCGAAGTGTCGGGGGTGGACGGCCCGAACTCCGGGCCGTCCAGCCACGCGGACCGGTCAGGATCCGGCGGGTAGCCCGCGCAGCGCCACCCAGGCGCCCAGCAGACACAGCGCGGCCGCCATCAGGAAGGCACTGCGACCGTCGTCCAGCGCCCACAGCCGGCCGGTCAGCAGGGCCCCGAGCACGCCGCCGACACCCGAGGAAAAGCCGTAATAGAGGCCCTGGCCGTGGCCGAGCAGGCGACCGGGGAAGTAGCGCGTCAGCAGGCGCATCGCGGCGGCATAGAACGCGGCGAAGTTGAGCGCATGCACCAGCTGCGCCAGCACCATCACCCAGGCATGCTGCGGCAGCAGCGCGGTGGCGGTCCAGCGTGCGGCCGCGCTGAGCAGTCCGGCCAGCATCACCGTGCGCGGCGCGAAGCGCAGCAGGAAGCGCGCGGCCAGGAAGAACACCACGATCTCGATGCCGACGCCGACCGCCCACAGCGCGCCGATCGCGCCCGGGCTGTAGCCGTGATGGCGCAGGTACAGCGAAAACAGCGTGTGGTACGGACCAAAGCCCATCTGCATCAGCAGGGTGATGACGAAGAACGCGATCACCTCGCGTCGGCGCACGATCGCGCCGATGCCCTCGGCAGCGGCCGGTGCGTCGTGATGTCCGGGCCCGTACTCGTTTCCCAGTCTCAAGGCCAGCACCAGCACCAGCCACGGCAGCATCAGCGCGGGCAGCCAGCGCACTTCGAGGTGATCGAACAGCTGCCCGTACAGCAGCACCACGGCGATGAAGCCGATCGATCCCCAGACGCGGATGCTGCCATAACGCTCGCTGCGACCCGGCAGATGCGACAGCGTCAGCGCCTCGAACTGCGGCATGATCGCGTTGGCGAAAAACGCATACACCAGCATCGCCAGCGCCAGGCCGGCGTAGGGCAGCGGCCACAGGAAGGGCACGAAGCCGGCCAGCATCAGCGACGCGCCGCCACGCAGCCAGCGCACCGGTCGCGGCGAGCGTCCGGCCGCCCAGCTCCACGTCGTTGGCGCCAGCACGCGCGTGGCGTACCACAGGCTCATCACCGTGCTGATGGCGACCGCATCCAGACCGCGCGCGTGCAGGTACACGCTGAAATACGGCGTGTAGGCGCCGAGTGCGGCGTAGTAGGCGAAATAAAAGCCGGCGAGGCGGCTGACAGGCACGCGATCCATGACCGCAGCCTGCCACAGCGCCCGTGCAAGTTGCGGTCAAAACTCCAGATCGAGCGCGGCGCAGAGGTAGTCGAGCAGCGGCGCCAGGGCGCGGAATGCCGCAGTCACCGTGGGCAGCAGCGCCGCGCCGCAGGCGACGGTGTCGGCGAAGCCGGTGCCCGCCGCGAAGTTCTTGCGCTTCAGATCCTCGATCAACGGGTGGGCCGGATCGAAGCCGCGCGGCGGCCGCGTCAGCGACTCGCCCCAGAACTCGAAGCGCTGCGCGAACGCCCTGCCGTGCACCGCGCGCTGCCAGGCGGCCGGATTGTCGGCGATGAAGGCGCGTATTTGCCGCAGCACCACCGGTTCCGGATGCCACAGCCCGCCGCCGACGAAGCAGCTGCCGGGCTGGATGTGCAGGTAGAACGATGGCGCCGGCCGCTCGCGGTGGCGTTCGTGGAAAAAGCGTGCACCGGCCCAGGTCTTGTACGGCTGCTTGTCGCCGGAGAAGCGGGTGTCGCGCTGGATGCGAAACAGCGAGCCACCGACCTTGCGCGGATCGGCGCGCAGATGCGGGCTGATCTTCGCCAGGGCCGGCGCCAGCGCCTCGATCACGGCCCGGAACGGTTCGCGCACGTCGCGCTCGTAATCCTCCTGATGCGCCTTGAACCAGGTGCGATCGTTGTGCGCCGCGAGCGCGCGCAGGAAGCGGAACGTGGCGGGCCTGAAGTGGGGTGCGGCGATCATGGCGGCATCACGGCGGATCGGTGGAGGGACAGGTTAACGCCGGACGCCGCGGTGTGCTGCTGCATCAGGCCGCGATGGAGGCAGCCAGCTGGCGCCCCCAGACCTCCAGCTGATCGAGCACGCTCGGCGCGGCTGGCCCGGGTTCCGGCATGGCGCGGCGTGCGGCGATCAGGGCGAAGTAGTCGTCGAGGGTCAATGTGGTCAGCGGTGTGGCCCGGGTCAGGCGCGCATGGCGGAAGTCCTCCCAGCGCCTGCGTTCGGCGTCGTCGAGCGTGTCCGGGTAGTGGCGTGCGCGATAGCGGAACAGCAGCTCGTGGTAACGCGGGTCGTGGAAGCCCGCGGCCAGCGCGGCCAGTGCCTGCGGCGGTGCCGAGCGCACGGCGTCGCGCTGCGGCCGGTCGCGATCGTCGAGAAAGCCCGCGTAAAGCGCCAGCTCGGGGTCCGCGGCGGCGGGGTGCAGGTCACGGGCATAGAGTTCGCGCACGCGTTCGGCCAGACCGGCCACGCCGCGCAACTGCTCCGCATGCTCGAGGGCGCGATCGAGGTCGAGGCCGATGCGCGCGCGGTCGACGCGCTTCAGCGCCGACAGAGGTGCCAGTGCCGGCGAGCGGTTGACGTGGACCAGCTTCAGCGGCGCACGCTCGATGCCTTCGGGCAGATCGGCGCGTGCGGTGAACAGGCGGTCGGCCAGCGCGTCCGCGCCGAGGCCGCTCCAGGTCTCCGGATCGGGGTCGAGATCGGCGACGATCACCGCGTTGGGCTGGGTCGGGTGCGCCGCGATCGGCACCACCACCGCCAGGCAGCCGCGTTCGGCTGGATAGCGTTGCGAGACATGCAGCAGCGGCGTCATCCGCGCCGGATCCAGCAACCCCAGCACGGTGCGTTTGTTGCGCAGCGTGTAGTGCCAGTTCCACAACCGGGGCTGCGCGGTCTTGAGCCGGCGCGCCAGCCCGAGCAGCGATTCGACATCCGAGAGCGCGTCGTGAGCGCGCCGCGGCTCGGACCCGTTGGCGCGTGCCAGATGTTCCAGCCTGAAGCTGGGCGCGCCGTCCTCGCGGCGCGGCCATTCCATGCCCTGCGGGCGCAATGCATACGCCATGCGCGCGAGATCGATCAGATCCCAGCGGCTGTTGCCGTTTTTCCACTCGCGCAGGTAGGGATCGTGGAAGTTGCGGTACAGCAGCTGGCGGGTGAATTCGTCGTCGAAGCGAATCGAGTTCCAGCCGACGCCGCAGGTGCCGGGCGCCGCCAGCTGCTGGTGCACGCGCGCGGCGAATTCGGGCTCCGGAACACCCTCGCGCGCGGCCTGCTGCGGCGTGATGCCGGTCAGCAGGCAGGCATCGGGATGCGGCAACACGTCGCTCGCGGGCTGGCAGAAAAAACTCACCGGCGATCCGATCGGATCGAGATCGAGGTCGGTGCGCAGGCCCGCAAACTGCGCCGGCCGATCGCGGCGCGGATCGGCGCCGAAGGTCTCGTAGTCGTGCCAGTACAGGCTGGGCTGCTGCATGGGGCGCCGCCGTGGGGGTTGCGGCGAGCGTAGTCGCCGCCGGTTGCGTCCGGCAAATGCCGGCTGGCTGGTAAACTCGCGCCGCGAAGGAGACGCCATGTCCAGTGCCAGTGACGATCATCTGATCTGGATCGATCTCGAGATGACCGGGCTCGACCCGGGCGCGGATTCCATCATCGAGATCGCCAGCGTGGTCACCGACCGCGACCTGGCCGTGCTGGCCGAGGGCCCGGTCATCGCGATCCATCATGCGCCGGAGCGGCTGCAGGCGATGGACGACTGGAATCGCCGCCAGCATCGCAAGACGGGCCTGTGGGAGCGCGTGCTGGCGTCAACCGCCGACCATGCCGCCGCCGAGGCCGCGACCCTCGATTTTCTCGAGCGCTGGGTGGCGGCCGGCAAGTCGCCGATGTGCGGCAACTCGATCTGCCAGGACCGCCGCTTTCTGTATCGGCAGATGCCGCGGCTGGAGCGCCATTTCCATTATCGCAACCTCGACGTGTCCACGCTCAAGGAGCTGGCGCGGCGCTGGGCGCCGGACGTGCTCAAGGGCGTGACCAAGGCTTCCACGCACACTGCACTCAGCGACATCCACGACTCGATCGGCGAATTGCGCCATTATCGCGCGCACCTGGGCGCCTTCGCGCGCTCCGCCACGCCATGATTTCCACCTTCCCGGCGCTTCCGACATGAGCCTGCTCGCTGTGCCGGTGTCCTACGGCGAACTGCTGGACAAGATCACCATCCTCGAGATCAAGGCCGAGCGCATCGGCGATCCGGCCAAGCGCGCCAACGTGCGCGACGAGCTGGACCTGCTCAACGCGACATGGGCGACGCATCCCGCTGCCGTGATCGACATCTCCAGCGAGCGCGCCGCGCTGAAGGCGGTCAATGCGGCGCTGTGGGACATCGAGGACCGCATCCGCGCGCAGGAGAAGGCGCAGGACTTCGGCGCCGGGTTCATCGAGCTGGCGCGCGCGGTCTATTTCCGCAATGACGAGCGCGCGGCGATCAAGCGCGCGATCAATCTCAAGCTGGGCTCGCGCCTGGTCGAGGAAAAGTCGTACCAGGACTATCGGCCGACCTGATCAGCGCGCGAACCCGCGTGCTGCGGCCAGCGCCTGCAGGCGCTCGATGACATCGTCCACCGCGATCAGGTCCATCACGCCCGGGCGCTCGATCTTGCTGCCCCACGGAATCTCGGTGGCCGGGCGGCCGAGAAACAGTCGCGCCGCGGCATCGTAGCGGTCCACGCACCAGCGGCGGTCGGAGTAGGGGCCGGAGCGCGCCGGATTGCTGGCAGCGTGCAGGCCCAGTACCGGCGCGCCGACGGCGTTGGCCATGTGCATCGCGCCCGAGTCCGGCGTCAGCACGACCGCGGCGCGTGCATACAGCGCCAGCGCGCGCTTGAGCGTGTCCTTGCCGACCAGGTCCAGAGGCGAGGTGCGCATGCACGCGAGCACGGCGTCGGCCAGGGCGCGTTCGCCGGCGCCGGGGCCGCCACTGAGCACCACGCGCATGCCCAGCACGCGCGCGGCATGGTCGGCGACCGCCGCGTAGCGCTCGGGCCGCCAGTTGCGTATCGCGTGACTGGAGTTGGCGCTGATCAGCAGCCATGGCGATGCGGCCGGGAGCTGTTGCGCAGCCCAGGCGCGATCGGTCTCCGCGACCGGGATGTCCCAGCGTACCGTGGTCTGGCGCAGGCCCAGCGGCTCGGCGAAGCTGCCGATCGCGTCCAGCACATGCTCGCCGCTACGCGCCGGAATGCGCTCGCGCACGATCAAGCCGTGCAGATCCTTGGCGCGCGCGCGGTCGTAGCCGATGCGACGGTGCGCGCTCACTGCGAGACTGAGCAGATTGGCGCGCAACGCGACCTGCATGTGCAGCAGGGCATCGAAGCGGCGCCCGTTCAGCGCCCGGCGCACGGCGGCGATCCCGGCCAGCCCCCGCGACTTGTCGAACACCACGAACTCGACCCCGGGCAGGTCGCCGACCAGCCGATGCTCGAGTTTTCCGACGATCCAGGTCAGGTGTGCCCGCGGCAGCGCAGCCTGCAGCGTGCGGACCAGCGGCACGACGTGAGTGACGTCGCCCAGCGCCGAAGTGCGCAGCAGGCAAAGCGAGGCGGGAGACGATGCAGCCGGCATGACGCTTGATTAGACTCCGGAGATGCGAAAGACAGGCTTGACGCCGTGCGCACGGCGGATGGAGGCGATGTGACGGTCGACGCGTGTGTGCGCCGCGAGGGCGATGCATCGATTCTGTTCGACGCCGATGCCTTTCCACAAGTCGGGACGTGCTGGTTCGAGCCGGACTGGTGGCGGGCAGCCGGGCGCTTGCGCATGCGTCAGGGCGGTCGCGCCGCGATCGGATTTCTCGACACCTCCGCGGGGCCGCTGGTGCTGCGCCATTTCCGCCGCGGCGGTGCGCTGGCGCGCCTGTTCGGCGATCGCTACCTGTGGCTGGGGCTCGAGCGTTCGCGCGGCTTTCGCGAGTTTCGCCTGCTGGCCGCGCTTCGCGCACACGGCCTGCCGGTCCCGGTCCCGGTGGCCGCCCGGTGCCGGCGGCACGGCGCGGTCAGCTACACGGCCGATTTGCTCACGCGTGAACTGCCGTCCGCCGTGACCCTCGCCGAGCGCGTGCGCGCGGGCCAGGCGACACGGGATGACTTCGCTGCGGTCGGTGCCCTGCTGGCGCGCTTTCACGCAGCCGGCGTGTACCATGCCGATCTCAATGCACACAACATCGTGTGGTCCGACGAGGGCATGCACCTGCTCGATTTCGACCGCGGCCGTCTGCGCCGCCCTGCGCGCGATTGGCAGCAGGCCAATCTCGCGCGGCTGAAACGGTCGCTGCTGAAGATCGATGATGCTGCCGTCGATTTTGAGCGCGCTCGGTGGACGCCGCTGCTGGAGGCTTACGCCGCCGGGGGCGCTGCCGCATGAGTTTCGCCCTGCATGTGCTGGGGACTGGCTCCGCCAGTGCGCGTGACCTCGGCGCATCCGCCGCGGTGATCGAGCGCGACGGCCGCCCGCTGCTGCTGATCGACTGCGGACCCGATACGCTCGGCCGCTATCTGGATGCCTACGGTGAGCCGCCGGAGGCGCTGTACATCACGCATTTGCACATGGACCATGTGGCTGGCATCGAGGGACTCTTCTACCGGCTGTGGTTCGATGCCGCCTGGCGCGGGCGGACGCGGGTGTTCGTGCATGCCGCGCTGGTTCCGCTGCTGCAGGGACGCGTCGCCGATTATCCCGGCGTGCTGGCCGAGGGCGGAGCCAACTTCTGGGAAGCCTTCCGCTTGCTGCCGTGCACGCGCGGCTTCTGGCTGCGCGACCTCTGGTTCGACCTGATGCCGACCCGGCATCATCGCCCGGGTACCTCGTTCGGTCTGGTGCTGCGCGGCGCGCTGGTCTGGACCGGTGACACGCGCCCGATCCCGGACGTGCTGGCCATCCAGGCCGGGTACGGCGAGCCGGTCGCGCACGACGCCGGGCTGGTCGGCAACCCCTCGCATGCCGGCCTTG
>JAJYDI010000177.1 GCA_021777635.1 Pseudomonadota bacterium | reverse complement strand
AGGTCGAGGCTGCCGTCGTCCAGGATATCGACCTCGATGCCCTTCAGCAGCGTGATGCCGTCGAGTTCTGCGTTAAGGCGGTCGATCTCGTCGCACTGGCGTGCGAGCCGCAGCGGGTCGAGGCCGTGCGCCACGGTGAGCCGGCGCGAATGCTCGGTGATGGCGACATAGTCCAGTCCCATGGCCTTCGCGGCGAGCGCCATGTCGCGCAGGCTGTCGTGGCCGTCGGTGGCCTTGGTGTGGGCATGCAGGTCGCCGCGCAGGTCGGAGAATTCCACGAGTTTCGGCAGGCGGCCCTCGCGCGCCGCCTCGATCTCGCCGCGGTCCTCGCGCAGTTCCGGCGGAATCCAGGGCAGGCCGACACTTCGGTAGACGGAGGCCTCGTCCTCGCCGGCGATGCGGGTGTCGCCGCGAAACACGCCGTATTCGTTGACCTTGAGGCCAAGCTTCTGCGCGATGCGGCGGATCGCGATGTTGTGCGCCTTGGATCCCGTGAAGTAATGCAGCGCGGCGCCGTAGGCCTGGTGCGCCACCACCCGCAGGTCGACCTGCAGGCCGCTCCTGAGGACGACGCTGGCGCGCGTGCTGCCGGCCGACAGCACGTCGGCGACCTCGTCGTAGGCGGTAAAGCGCTGCATCACCGGGCTGTCCGCGGCAGCGGTGACCAGGATGTCGAGATCGCCCACCGTCTCGCGCATGCGGCGAAAGCTGCCGGCGACGATCACCTGCTCGACGCCGGAAGCCGCGCCCAGATGGGCGGCCAGTGCGTCGGCATACTGCGCCGCCACCGCCAGCTTGAAGCGGCGCGCCTGGCTGACGTGCGCTTCCACTGCCTGCAGGATGTTGAGCTCGGTCTTTTCGCCGAAGCCGGGCAGGGCGCGGATGCGGCCGTCGCGCGCCGCCCGGTACAACTGCTCGACGGTCTGCACCTCGAGGTCGTGGTACAGCGCCTTGACGCGCTTCGGCCCGAGCCCGGGAATCTGCAGCAGTTCGGTGACGGCCGGCGGCAGTTCGCGCCGCAGGCGCTCGAGCAGGCTGGAGCGGCCGGTGTCGACGATTTCGCGCACCTTGGTGGCGAGATCGTCGCCGATGCCGGGCAGCCGGGTCAGGTCCTCACCTTTTTCCAGCAGCGCACGCGCCTCCTGCGGCAGTTCACCCAGCGTGCGCGCGGCGTTGCGGTAGGCGCGGATGCGGAACGGATTGGCCCCCTGGATTTCCAGGCGGTCGGCGATTTCCTCGAAGAGGGCGGCGATGTCGGCGTTGTGGATCGGCATGCGGGCGCTTCCTTCACACGGGGCATGCCGTTACGGCATCCGCCAGATCGTGGATGACCGCTTCCTCGTCGGCGGCAATGCGCAGCACGGGCTTGGCGCCGGCTGCATGGATGCGGGTCCGGTCGGCCAGGTTGGCCCCGGCATCCAGAACGAAACCCATGAAGCCAAGGGGCCCGCAAATACGGCTGCGTATCTGCGGCGCGTGCTCGCCGATCCCGCCGCTGAACACCAGCGCGTCGATGCCGCCGGCCTTGGCGGCGAAGGCGCCGATCGCGGCACGCACCTGGGTGCAGAAATAGTCGACGGCGAATGCGGCGGCTGCGCTCGGACTTTCCAGCAGCGCGCGCATCTCGCTGCTCTCGCCGTCCGACAGCGCCAGCAGCCCCATGTGGTGATACACCAGGTCCTGCAGTGCGTCCGGGTCGTGGCGCCGGGCCAGTTCCAGCATCACGCCGGGATCGAGGTCGCCGCTGCGCGTGCCCATGGGAATGCCGCCTGCCGGCGAGTAGCCCATCGTGGTGTCGACCGATTGCAGGCTCTCCAGCAGGCACAGGCTGGCCCCCGCGCCGAGGTGCGCGACGACGATGCGGCCCCGCGCCGCCTCGCCCAGCAGCGACGGCAGTCGGGACGCGACGTAGGCGTAGTTGAGTCCGTGGAAACCGTAGCGGCGGATCCCCGGTTCGTCCGGGATCGGCAGGCGGCGCGCCCGCTCCGGCAGGCTGCGGTGGAACGCGGTGTCGAAGCACGCGACCTGCGGTGCATCGAAACGCGCCCGGCACAATTCCACGCCGAGCAGGTTGCCCGGCAGGTGCAGCGGGGCGAGGGGAACGATGCCGCGCAGCCGTTCGATCTCGGCGTCGTCGAGCAGGCGTGCCGCGTCGTCGATATCTCCGCCGTGGACGAAGCGGTGGCCGATCGCGTCCGGAATTTCCCCGCCCAGGTCCTTCAGCAGGGCGTCGAAGGCTTCGGCATGGTCGTGCGGAAAGCCGTCGCCGATGTGGGCGTAGCTCAGGTTGCGGCGCGTGCCGTCGGCGCGGAACAGGCTCGCCTTGAGGCTGGACGAGCCGCTGTTGAGCGCAAGGAGGGTGCGGCTCATCGCGACCATTTCCAGTCGCGGATCTCGGGCATGTCCTCGCCGTGCAGATGGATGTATTGCGTGTGCTCGCAGAGCTTGTCGCGCATGCGCTGCTTGATGTGCGCCGCCGTGCCTGCAACGCAGGCACCGAGGTCGCCACGTCCATCACCAGATGGAAGCGGTCG
>JAJYDI010000049.1 GCA_021777635.1 Pseudomonadota bacterium | reverse complement strand
GCGTTCGTCCCCGCCGCCGAGCACATGGCGCGCTTCGCGGCGACGGTCGATCAGGCCGGGCATCGAGCCGCCCAGGTGATACCTCACGACCTGCGCGGTGCCACCCACTCGATCGGATTCCTTGCCGTCCCAGATCGCCAGCAGGATATGGCAGTGATTGACGATGTAGACCCCGGCTTGGGCGTACTGGCGGTCTCGCGCCGTGCCCGGCGGCTCGACCGCGTGCCGCGTCTGGCCCGCACGCAGCGGCAGCTGTATCACTTCGGCACGACCGCAGAGCGCTTCGAACTGCGCGCGCGTCGCCGGGTCGGCAAAATCCTCGACATAAAGATCCTTCGGCAATGGCAGCGGCGCGATGAGGTGCGCACCCATAGCGAGCGCCTCCTGCGCCACCAGCTGATCGCCACCCTCGGCCAGTGCCGACAGCACGACCAGCGGCAACACCGGGAAATCATGCTGGAGCTGCGCGAGGAATTCCCGCACGCGCAGCCGGATCGGCTCGATCTCGCGCGCGGGAATGTTGCGGTGACTGGTAACACCGACAACCAAGGGAGTCATAACTGCTGCCAAGCTCTGAGGGGTTTCACGATGGGCAACCCATGACCGTGCAAGCCCATGCTCCGGAGGAGGCCGTTGCCGGTCTCCTCCTCACGGAGCCGAATGAGCCATGGTCAATACCCGGACCCGTATTGCCTCGGTACGGCCTAGGTATTTTTTATTGTCGGGTCGCTGGTCACGCCGTGCGATGGAGGTATCAACTGCTCCGCATCCTCCCGTGGATCGCTGGTACCTCCATTCTCAATCAGGACTTGTCCTGGTGGCTGTAACTGATGAAGGCACGGTATCGGAAGGCTGGCGCCGCTGCGGCCGGCGTCATGACGCGCCGCACTCCAGCATGAGCTTGCGAGTATCAAAATAGCACGCAAAATGTAATGAACGTCACTCTTCACAGCCCCGGGCGCGCACTCGGCACCCAGCCTGCCGGCGCTGGACCGCATCGCACCGGTCAACCTCAGGCAGACGCAGCAAAGACGAGCCGGCAAAAACTCACCGTCGACGATCGAACGGCCCAGCCCATCCGTCCCGTCTGCGCACGCAGCCTTTACGGTCTCTTTACGCGGCCGCCCGCGCTTTATATCCCCTCCTTATGCGCCGCGGCCGACAGTGCCGGCACTGTCGAGGAGCCCCCATGGACGCACTCTCCCTGTTGCTGATCGTTGCGCTGGTCGCACTCACGGCCGGCTTCGTGCGCCTTTGCGCTGCGCTGCGGGATCGCCCATGAGCGCGACCGATGCCGTGGCGGCCCTGATTGCGCTGGCACTGGCGATCTATCTCGCCGCCGCCCTGCTGAAACCGGAGTGGTTCGAATGACACCCAACGACTGGCTGCAGTTGGCGCTTTACCTTGCGCTGTTGCTGGCACTGGTCAAGCCGCTGGGCGCCTGGATGGCGCTGGCCTTCGCCGAGCAGCCGAATGCGCTGACCCGGCTGGGCGGCCCGCTCGAGCGCGCGCTCTATCGCCTCGGCGGCGTGCGCGCCGACGAGGAAATGGACTGGCGCCGCTATGCCGTCGCACTGCTGGCGTTCAACCTCGCCGGACTGGTGCTGCTGTACCTGCTGCAGCGCGTGCAGGGCTTTCTGCCGCTGAATCCCGCGCATCTGCCCGGCGTCGGCGCCGCTACCGCGTTCGACACCGCGGTGAGCTTTGCCACCAACACCAACTGGCAGAGCTACGCCGGCGAAACCACGATGAGCTACCTCACCGATCTGCTCGGGCTGACGGTGCAGAACTTCCTCTCCGCCGCCACCGGTATCGCCGTGCTGCTGGCGGTGATCCGCGGCTTCCGCCGTCGCAGCGCGGCCACCCTCGGCAACGTCTGGGTGGATCTGACCCGCGCCACCCTGTACGTGCTGCTGCCGCTGTCGCTACTGCTGGCACTCGTGCTGACCAGCCAGGGCGTGATCCAGAACCTGCACGCCAACCTGCACGTACCACTGCTGCAGGCGCCCGTCGCGACCTCCGCACCGGCGACGCAGGTGCTGCCGATGGGCCCGGTGGCCTCGCAGGAGGCGATCAAGCAGCTGGGCACCAACGGCGGCGGTTTCTTCAACGCCAACTCGGCGCATCCGTTCGAGAACCCGACGCCGCTCAGCAATTTTCTGGAAATGCTGGCGATCCTGCTGATTCCCGCCGCGCTGTGCTGGACCTTCGGCGAGATGGTCGGCGACCGCCGCCAGGGCTGGGCCCTGCTGGCGGCGATGCTGGTGATCTTCGTGCCGCTGGCGGCGGGATGCATCGCCGCCGAACAGGCCGGCAATCCGGCGCTGCACGGGCTGGGCGTCGACCAGCAGGCGTCGGCGCTGCAGGCCGGCGGCAACATGGAGGGCAAGGAGACCCGCTTCGGCATCGCCAACTCGGCGCTGTGGGCTACCGCGACCACCGCGGCCTCCAACGGCTCGGTCAATGCGATGCACGACTCGTTCACGCCGCTGGGCGGACTGGTGCCGCTGGTGCTGATGCAGCTGGGCGAGGTGATCTTCGGCGGCGTCGGCTCGGGGCTCTACGGCATGCTCGCCTTCGCCGTGGTCGCGGTGTTCATCGCCGGGCTGATGGTGGGCCGCACGCCGGAATACCTCGGCAAGAAGATCGAGGCCTACGAGATGAAGATGGCCAGCCTCGTGGTGCTGATTCCCTGTGCACTGATCGTCGTCGGCACCGCCGTGGCGGTGCTGCTGCCCGCAGGCCGGGCCGGGTTGGGCAATCCTGGCGCCCACGGCTTCAGCGAGATCCTCTACGCCTTTTCTTCCACCGGCAACAATAACGGCAGCGCCTTCGCCGGGCTGTCGGTCAACACACCGTTTTACAACTTCACCCTGGGCGTGGTGATGTATCTGGCGCGCTACCTGCTGATCGTCGGCATGCTGGCGATCGCCGGCGCGCTGGCCGCCAAGAAGCACGTGCCCGAATCCGCCGGCACCCTGCCGACCCACACGCCGCTGTTCGTGGTGCTGCTGGTCAGCACCGTGCTGGTGGTGGGCGCCCTGACCTTCCTCCCGGCGCTGGCCCTGGGCCCGATCGCCGAATTCCTCTCCAGCGTGGCGCACTGATCATGTCCGGTTTGCAGACTCCGACGCGCGGCCACGACCGCGCCATCCTCAGCGGCGCCGTCGTCGACGCGTTCCGCAAACTCTCGCCGCGCGCGCAGGTACGCAATCCGGTGATGTTCGTGGTGTTCGTATGCAGCGTGCTGACCACCCTGCTCGGCCTGCGCGCGTCGGGCGGCCACGGCGAAGCGCCAGCCGGTTTCATCCTCGGCGTCAGCCTGTGGCTGTGGTTCACCCTGCTGTTCGCCAATTTCGCCGAAGCGCTGGCCGAGGGCCGCGGCAAGGCCCAGGCACGCGCGCTGCGCGGCGCGAGGCGCGATGTGCTGGCCAAGCGTCTGCGCGACACGGTCGATCGCGAGCACGTCGAATTCGTGCGCGCGACCGAACTGCGTACCGGCTATCTGGTGCTGGTCGAGGCCGGCGACAGCGTGCCCGGCGACGGCGAGGCGGTCGCGGGTGCCGCCAGTGTCGACGAGAGCGCCATCACCGGCGAATCGGCGCCGGTGATCCGCGAATCCGGCGGCGACCGCAGCGCGGTGACCGGCGGCACACGCGTGCTGTCCGACTGGCTGGTTGTACGCATCACCGCCAACCCCGGCGAGAGCTTCCTCGATCGCATGATCGCGATGGTCGAGGGCGCGGCGCGGCGCAAGACGCCCAACGAGATCGCGCTGACCATCCTGCTGGCCAAGTTCAGTCTGATCTTCCTGCTCGCCTGTGCCACCCTGCTGCCATTCTCGATCTACGCCGTGCACGCCAGCGGCCACGGCCAGCCGATCACCCTGACGGTGATCATCGCGCTGCTGGTATGCCTGATCCCGACCACCATCGGCGGGCTGCTCTCGGCGATCGGTATCGCCGGCATGGATCGCATGATCCAGGCCAACGTGATCGCCACCTCGGGGCGCGCGGTCGAAGCCGCCGGGGACGTCGACGTGCTGCTGCTGGACAAGACCGGCACGATCACGCTCGGCAACCGCCAGGCCGTGGCCTTTCATCCCGCGGCGAGCGTTTCCGCGGAGCGTATGGCCGAGGCGGCCCAGCTCGCTTCGCTGGCCGATGAAACCCCTGAAGGCCGCAGCATCGTGGTCCTGGCCAAGGAGCAGCACGGCCTGCGCGAGCGCAGCCTGGACGGCGATGCCCGCTTCGTGCCATTCAGCGCGACCACGCGCATGAGCGGCGTCGACTTCGCGGGGCGCAGCATTCGCAAGGGTGCCGTGGATGCGGTCGAGCGGCACCTCGCCATGCAGGGTGGCGCGCTGCCGGTGTCCGTGCGCCGAGCCGCCGAAGCCATCGCCCGCAACGGCGGCACCCCACTGGCAGTCTGCGAGGGCGCCCAGGCGCTGGGTGTGATCGAGCTCAAGGACATCGTCAAGGGCGGTATCCGCGAGCGCTTTGCCGAGCTGCGCCGCATGGGCATCCGCACCATCATGATCACCGGCGACAACCCGCTGACCGCCGCCGCGATCGCGGCCGAGGCCGGGGTCGACGACTTCCTCGCCGAGGCCACCCCGGAAGCCAAGCTCAAGCTGATCCGCGACATCCAGGCCGAGGGCCGGCTGGTGGCGATGTGCGGTGACGGCACCAACGACGCGCCGGCGCTGGCGCAGGCCGATGTCGCGGTGGCCATGAACACCGGCACCCAAGCGGCGAAAGAAGCCGGCAACATGGTCGATCTCGATTCCAACCCGACCAAGCTGATCGAGGTCGTCAGCATCGGCAAGCAGATGCTGATCACGCGCGGTGCGCTGACCACGTTCTCGATCGCCAACGACGTCGCCAAGTATTTCGCGATCATCCCGGCCGCGTTCGTTAGCACCTATCCGGCGCTGGCGGCGCTGAACGTGATGCACCTGGCCACGCCGCAGAGCGCGATCCTGTCGGCGGTGATCTTCAACGCACTGATCATCATCGTGCTGATTCCGCTGGCTCTGCGCGGGGTGCGTTCGCGCGCGCTGGGCGCCGCCGCGCTGCTGCGCCGCAATCTGCTGATCTACGGGCTGGGCGGGCTGATCGTGCCCTTCATCGGCATCAAGCTGATCGACATGCTGCTGGTCCTGTTCCGATTGGCGTGAATACAAAGAACGAAGTGGGAATTCCAGGATGAACGCCGTTTCTTCAGCATTGCGCCAGAAACACCCGACCGCTGCGCTGGCTCTTATCTTGCTGCCTGCGAGCAGCGGGTTTGCGCAGTCGACGATAAGTGACACACCCGCGACGCCCACCGCGATGAGCACGCCGGGCATGACGGGGCCGCTCGCCGCCAATCCGAATCCGACAAGTTTCGATACCGGCGCCCTCGGCACCTGGTATGTCACGGGCGCAATCACTGGCCTCGCGCTGTCGCAAGACCATCGCTTTCCGGGTGACCGCAAGGCGCTATCAGACCTCAGCAGCGTCCAGGTTTTCATTCAAAAGACGTCGGGTCCGTTGCAGTTTTTCGTGCAGGTCGGCGGTTATTCGATGCCTGCGCTAGGCACGGCGTATCTGCCTGCGCACAAGACGATCGATACGTTCTACGGCGCGGTGCCACAGGCTTTTGTCAAGTACGCGCCGAACGACCACTTCAGCATCATGGCCGGGAAATTGCCGACGATGATCGGCGCCGAATACACGTTCACGTTCGAGAACATGAATATCGAACGCGGCCTGCTGTGGAATCAGGAAAGCGCTGTCAACCGTGGCCTGCAAGCGACGTATGTGCAAGGGCCGGTCACTACCTCTGTCTCGTGGAATGATGGGTTCTATTCGAATCGCTACAACTGGCTGTGCGGCTCGCTCGCGTACGCGATCGACCAGAATGACACGCTCAGTTTCATCGCCGGCGGAAATATGGGCCAGAGCGCGCGCGTCAGCGCGGTTACCCCACTGTTGCAGAACAATAGCCAGATCCTGAACGTGATCTACACGCACGCAGCCGGGTCATGGACGCTCACGCCATATCTGCAATACACGCGCGTGCCGGCGAACGCCGAGCTTGGCATCGTGCATTCGGCATCGACAACGGGCGCGGCGTTGCTTGCGAACTACGCGTTCAATTCGAACTTCAGCTTGGCCGGCCGCGCGGAGTTCATCAGTTCGAGCGGCAGCGCGACGAACGGCTCGCCGAACCTGCTTTATGGTCCAGGCAGCAAGGCGTGGTCGCTAACGCTGACGCCAACCTATCAAAACAGACTGTTTTTCGTACGCGGCGAGCTTTCCTATGTGAAGACGAGCGATACGACACCAGGATTCGCGCTGGGGCAGGATTACAGCAACAGATCGCAGTTGCGCATGATGCTTGAAACCGGGATTTTGATTTGACGCATTGCCCATCCTCCGAATGCCAACCTGAGGTCATCACCATGGCCACGCTCTTCCGCCAATCCATCGCCATGCTGGTGCTGTTGACCGCATTGACCGGCATCCTCTACCCGCTGACCGTGACCGGGCTGGCGCAAGTCCTGTTTCCGCGCCAGGCCAACGGTAGTCTGATCGTGCATGACGGCAAGGTTCTGGGTTCGCGCCTGATCGGCCAGCCGTTCCGCGATCCACGCTATTTCTGGAGCCGGCCCTCGGCCACCGCGGGCGGGGCTTACAACGGGCTGGCATCCGGGGGCTCGAATCTGGGTCCGACCAATCCCGCGTTGCGCGCCGACGTCGCACGCCGCGTCGCGGCGCTGCGCGCCGCCGATCCCGGCAATACCGCGCCGGTGCCGGTGGATCTAGTAACCGCATCCGCCAGTGGACTCGATCCCGACATCTCACCCGCCGCCGCCGCCTACCAGGCAGCCCGGGTCGCGCATGCCCGCGGCCTGCCGTCGGCCCGCGTGCAGGCGCTGATCGACGCCTCGACGCGCGGGCGCCAGCTTGGAGTGTTGGGCGAGCCGCGGGTCAACGTTCTGGAGCTCAACCTGCGCCTCGACGGGCGTTGGCTCCCGTCACATTGAGGCCTTTCGCACCCGGGCTCTGGCGCTGACGCCGCCGCGCAGTCACCATCACAGCGCCACGTGAACGCCGAAGGACCCGCATGGCCGTCGAGCGCACATCCGCGCGCCCCGATCCCGATGAGTTGCTGCAACGCGTCCAACGCGAGGCCCTGGCAGCGGCGCGCGGCCGTCTGAAGATCTTCTTCGGCGCCTGCGCCGGCGTCGGCAAGACCTACGCCATGCTCGAAGCGGCGCGCAAGCAGCGTGCGGCGGGCATGGATGTCGTCATCGGCTATGTCGAGCCGCATGGACGCGCCGAGACCGAGGTTCTGCTGACAGGCCTTGAGCGGCTGCCGACACAGCATCTCGTGCATCGCGGCATCACCCTCGCCGAGTTCGACCTGGATGCCGCGTTGCAGCGCAGGCCGCAGCTTCTGCTGGTCGACGAGCTCGCGCACAGCAACCCTCCCGGGACACGCCACGCCAAGCGCTGGCAGGATGTGCGCGAGCTGCTCGAGGCAGGCATCGACGTCTTCACCACGGTCAACGTCCAGCATCTCGAGAGCATCAACGACATCGTCACCCAGATCACCGGAACGCAGGTGCGCGAAACGGTTCCCGACAGCTTGTTCGAGGACGCCGACGATGTCGAACTGGTCGACCTGCCACCCGACGACCTGCTCGAGCGGTTGCGCGAGGGCAAGATCTATCTGCCCGAGCAGGCCGACCGCGCACAGGCCGCGTTCTTCCGCAAGGGCAACCTGATCGCGTTACGCCAGCTGGCACTGCGCGCTACCGCCGATCGCGTCGACGCGGCGATGCGCGAATACCGCGAACGTCACGCCATCGCCGAGACCTGGGCCGCCGGCGAGCGCGTGCTGGTCTGTATCGGCCCCGACGCGCTGTCGGAGCGTCTGGTACGCCGCGCACGGCGGCTGGCCTCGGCGCTGCATGCCGAATGGCTGGCCGCCTATGTCGAGACCCCTGGCCTGCAACGACTTCCGCAGGCTGCGCGCGACCGCGTCCTGCGAACGCTCAAGCTGGCCGAGAGTCTGGGGGCGCAGACGGCCAACCTTGGCGGCGAAAGAGTCGCCGATGAGCTTCTGGATCTGGCGCGGCAGCGCAATGTCAGCAAGATCATCGTCGGCAAGCCGGTGCGCTCCCGCCTGCTCGATCGTATGCGCCCGAGCCTGGTCGATGCGCTGATCCGCGACAGCGGCGACATCGACATCCTGGTCGTCACCAGCGAACCGGGTGCTCCGGTGACGGCGGTGCCGCGTCTGCCGAGGCGCTCCAGCCGGCATCCCGCCTACCTCAAGGGGCTGGCCGCCGTTGCACTGGCAACCCTGATCTGTGCCGGGCTGTTCCGCATCCTCGGTCTCACCAACCTGGTGATGATCTATCTGCTGGCCGTGGTCTGGGTCGCCGCCCGCTACGGCCGCGGCCCGTCTGTGCTGGCATCCCTCGTCAGCGTCGGGTTGTTCGATTTCCTGTTCGTCGAGCCCTATTTCTCGTTCGCCGTGTCCGACACCCAGTACCTGCTGACCTTCGTGGTGATGCTGACGGTCGGCCTGTTGATCAGCAACCTGACCGCACAGGGGCGCCGCGGCGCGTCCGTTGCACGACATCGCGAACGCCGCATGCGCGAGCTCAACGCACTCAGCAGCGAATTGGCGCGCGAGCGTTCACGCGAGCAGCTGGTCCGGGTGCTCTGCCAGCACATTCTGGAGGCGGTCGGCGGTCGCGCTGCGGTGCTGCTGCCGGATGCCGAGGGCCACCTGCAGGATCCATCGCTGTTCTGCACGCGCGGCCGCGCGCCACCGCCGGGGCAGACGCGCTTTCCGGTTCCGGGCAACGATCTCGGCATCGCGCAGTGGAGCTATGACCACCAGCGTCGCGCCGGGCTGGGCACCGACACGCTCGCCAGCGCCGACGCCGTCTACCTGCCGTTGAACGCGCTGCAGCGCTGCATCGGCGTGCTTGCGCTGCGTCCGCGCGAGCCGCGGCTGCTGGCAGTACCTGAACAGATGCATCTGCTCGATACGATGGTCAATCAGGCCGCCATCGCAATCGAACGCGTTCAACTGGCCGAAGCCGCGCGCAATGCCGGCATCGAGATCGAATCCGAACGCCTGCGCAACGCCTTGCTGAGCGCGATCTCGCACGATTTCCGCACGCCGCTGGCGACCATCATCGGCGCCGCCACCACGCTGCTGTCCGGCCCGCCGGGCGACATCGACGAGACGCATCGGCGCACCCTGCTGCAGAGCCTGCTGGGCGAGGCCGAACGCCTGCACCGGCTCGCCGGCAACCTGCTGGACCTCAGCCGCCTCGACGCCGATCGGCCGGCGCTGAAGCGCGACTGGCTGGCGATCGACGAGCTGATCGGCGCGGCGCTGGCACAGCTGCGCGGCGTGCTCGGCACGCGTGCTGTACGGGTCGAACTGGCGCCGGGGCTGCCGTTGTTCCCCGGCGACGAGATCCTGATCGGGCAGCTGCTGATCAATCTGATCGAGAACGCCGTCAGGCATACGCCAGCGGACTCGCCGATCGAGATCGCCGCGCACGCCGATGCCGACTGGTTGCACGTGGCGGTGCGTGATCGCGGGCCGGGGCTGCCCGCTGGCGAGGAACAGCGCATCTTCGACAAGTTCCAGCGCGGCCATGCCGAGGGCGCGCAGAGCGGCTTCGGCCTGGGCCTGACCATCGCGCGCGCCATCGTCAACGCGCACGGCGGCCAAATCAGCGCGTTGACACGTGCAGGCGGCGGCGCCGAGTTCGCCTTCACCCTGCCGCTGCACCGTGCGGAGCGCCCGGCCGATGAATGAGCCGCGCACCCGCATCGTGCTGATCGAGGACGATCCGCAGATCCGGCGCTTCCTGGTCGCCGCGCTGGAGATCCACGGTTATGAACCTCACGAGGCCGCAACGGCAGCCGAGGGCTTGCGCCTGGTGGCCGCGCGCCAACCCGACATGGTGATCCTCGATCTCGGCCTGCCTGATCTGTCGGGTCTGGACCTGATCCGGCGCCTGCGCGAGTGGTACACGCGCCCGATCCTGGTGCTTTCGGCGCGCATACGGGAGCAGGACAAGGTGGCCGCGCTGGACCACGGCGCTGATGACTACCTGACCAAGCCCTTCGGCATCGAGGAACTGCTGGCGCGACTGCGTGTGGCCTCGCGGCATCTCGCGGGCCAGCGCGCCGGTGATGTCAGCGGGCGCATCGAGGCGGGCGCACTGCTGATCGACATCGCCGCGCGCCGCGTGCAGCTGCGTGGCACGGACGTGCACCTGACCCCGCGCGAGTACCAGCTGTTGCTGGCGCTGGCCAGCCAGCGCGGCAAGGTGCTCACGCACCGCCAACTGCTGCGCGAGGTGTGGGGCCCGGCGCACGTGGAGTCGCCGCACTACCTGCGCACCTACATGCGCGCGTTGCGCACCAAGATCGAAGACGACCCGACGCAACCACGCTGGCTGCTGACCGAGATCGGCGTCGGCTATCGTTTTGCGGACGCTGACTAGCGGGCGGCGAAAAGCACTTCCTCGCAGGCGCCGCGCTGCAGACATACTCAGGACATGCAGTCCCGATTCAACCGCACTTGCTGTAGCCGCAGTTCAGGCAGGTCGCGCAGCCGTCCATCAGCACCACGGCGCTGGTGTTGCACTTGCCGCACATCGTCGCACCGGGTGGAAACGAGCCGGCAGGAACGGACTTGCGCGTGGTGCCGGCACCGGCGAGGTCAGCGCTGATTTCAGCGTTTTTTTTTGCGCCGGCCTCGTAGGCGGCGCGCTTCTCGCTCATCAGAGCACGCTGCGCATCACTGATGTCGGGATCGCGAATCAGGCCGATCATCTTCATGTGCTGCTCGATCACCGCGCCCAGCTCGGCGACGATCGAGGGCATGTAGATGCCGCCGGGCTTGAAATAGCCACCGCGCGGGTCGAACACGGCCTTCAGCTCCTCGACCAGGAAGGTGACGTCGCCGCCCTTGCGAAATACCGCGGACATGATCCGGGTCAGCGCCACGATCCACTGGAAGTGATCCATGTTCTTCGAGTTGACGAAGATCTCGAAGGGTCGGCGCAGCTCATGCACGGTGCCGGCATTGAGCACGATGTCGTTGAGGGTGACGTACAGCGCGTGCTCGAACAGCGGTGACTTGATCTTGTAGGTGGAGCCGATCAGCACGTCGGGCCGTTCGACCTTTTCGTGCATCTGGATGACTTCGGCACCGGCAGGCGTGGGCACGCTCGTCGCGGCCGGTGGCGATGCCGCGCTCTTGCCCTCGGGTCGTGCCACGCTGTAACCCTTGATCTTCTTGTCGATCTTGATCGTCATGGAATGCTCTGAAACGGATGGCACGGCCGACGGCCGCAAAGCCGGCCCGGCCGCAGCCGGGCCAGGTGTTGCAGGCTCATTTCTTGCCGCGTACGGCCTTTCTGGCAGCCTTCTTCGCCGCCGGCTTGCGCACGGCCTTGGCGGTGGCCTTGGCTTTCTTGACTGCCCTGCGCACGACTTTTCTCGCCGGCTTGGCGCCGGCCTTGGTCTTCTTGGCCGCCTTGCGCACGACCTTCCTGACCGTCATCTTGCGACCGGCCGGCTTCTTTGCCGCCGTCGCCTTGCGGGCAACCTTGCGCGCAGACTTCTTGACCACCTTGCGCGCCTTCTTGACGGCCTTGGCGACTTTCTTCGCGGCCTTCCTGGCCGGTTTTTTCACAGCGGACTTCTTGGCAGTGGGCTTGCTGGCCGCTTTCTTGGCGACGGCCTTGGCTTTGCGCGCGACCGTGCGCGCCTGTTTGGCGACGGCCTGGCCGGCCGCCGCTACGCCGCCGGCCGCCGCTGCGACGGCATCTGCCGTCTTGACGGTGACCGTGGTGCCGAATTCGGCGGCGCTATCCTTCACCGCGCTGGCGGTGCTTTCGATGGTGCTGGTTTCGCTGTGCATGATGCCTCTCCGACGAGTCAGTTGGGACGTGAGCCCTGCAGGACGCGATCGCATTCCCTCGGCACTCAGAACTTGCCGTAATAGCCTTCCTTCAATGCATCAAACAGATTGGCGGCGGTGTGTGTCTCGCCGTCGTATTCCACTTCGTCATTCCCCTTGACCTCGACCACGCTACCGTCTTCCAGCTCGAAGCGGTAGTGGGTGCTTTCGAGATCGGTCTCCTTGACC
>JAJYDI010000176.1 GCA_021777635.1 Pseudomonadota bacterium | reverse complement strand
GCACATCGCGGCCGACCACCACCTGCGCCACTTCGTCACCGACAGCCTGCGCCTGATGGTCGGCGGCAACCTCGATCCACACGAGTTCGAGAGCCTGCTCGATGAGGAGCTCGAGACCTTCCGCCAGGAGATCCACGAGCCGGCGCACGCGGTGCAGCGCATGGCCGACGCATTGCCCGGGTTCGGCATCGTCGCCGCGGTGCTCGGCATCGTGAACACCATGGCGTCGATCGCCGGTGCCGATACCGCGAGCATCGGTGCGCGAGTCGCCTCGGCCCTGGTCGGCACGTTTCTCGGGATTCTGGTCTCGTACGGCTTCGTCGGTCCGCTCGCTGCCGCAATGGCCCACGCCGCGAACGACGAGGTCAAGGCCTTCGAGCTGGTGAAGATGGCATTGGTGGCGAACGTGCGCGGCTACGTGCCTGCCGTCGCGATCGAGTTCGCACGCAAGCTCCTGTTCAGCGACGTCCGGCCGAGCTTCGCCGATCTTGAGGCGAAGTTGAAGGACAAGCCTGCGAAAGCCTGATGGCCGCGCAGAAAGAAGAACGACCCCTCATCGTCGTCAAGCGGGCGCGACGCGCTGAGGGTGGACACCACGGGGGGGCCTGGAAGGTCGCCTACGCCGACTTCGTCACCGCCATGATGGCCTTCTTCCTGGTCATGTGGATCGTCACCGCGGTGAACAAGGCCGAGCGCGCCGCGATCTTCAACTACTTCAAGAATCCGAGCATGCAGTCCGGGCACAGCCCGCGCGCGGCCCCCGGGCCCCAGGGTCCCGGCGGTGCCAGCACCAGCCCGATCAACCTCGGCGGCGGGCTGAACGGCATGAACTCCAGCACCCATCCGATCGTCGCGGTCAACGCACCGAACAAGGGCGCCGGCAGCATCGACCTGCTGCAGTCACGCCGGAACATCAGCGCCGACCAGGCGCGCAAGCGCCTCGAGCACGCCGACCACAAACGCCTCGAGTCCCTGATGGCCGAGCTGCGCCAGGCGGTGAACAAGAGTCAGGCGCTCAAGCCGTTCAAGAACCAGCTGCTGCTCGACATCACCCCGCGCGGCGTACGCATCCAGATCGTCGACGCCAAGAACCGGCCGATGTTCGACCTCGGCAGCGCGCACCTGCGCAGCTACACGCGCCGCATCCTGCAGACGCTGGCACCATACCTGAACACGGTGCCGAACCAGATCGCCATCATCGGGCACACCGATGCGCATCCCTATCCCGGACACAACCATTACACCAACTGGGAGCTGTCGGCCGACCGGGCCAACGCGGCGCGCCGGGCCCTGGCGCAAGGCGGCCTCGCGCACGACAAGGTTGCCCGGGTGGTGGGGCTCGCCTCGACGGTGCTGTTCGACAAGACCAACCCGTTCGATCCGATCAACCGGCGCATCAGCATCATCGTCATGACCCGGCGCGAGGCCGAAGACGCCCTGCGCGCCGATACCGGCTCATCGAGTTCCGCACCCGCTGCGCCAACGCCGGCCATCCCTGCGAGGGCCGCCCCGGGCACGCCGCCGCGGCGTTGACCGCCGCCCCCTTTTCCTCACTCCCCGCTCACCACCCGGCGCATAGCCTTGGCGCACGCATCGGCCCGCGCACCCTGGCACGGACGGATGCGCACTGATTCGGTGCACGAGCAGGCCTGTGGTCGCTGCAGCCCTAAGATTTCAAAGACTTGCGTCACGCCCGGGCCCTGGCACGCGGCGTGCTTGTCCTTCACTGCCCGTACCGACGCGTGCCCACCCGAGGCTCACCATGCACAAGCTCGTCCCGCCACTATCCCGCGCCGGGTTCGTTCTGGGCGTCCTCGCGGCCGCGAGCGCCCAGGCCACGCCATTGGCGCAGGAGACGCTGACGCAGATCCTCGCCAACACGGGCATCAGTGCCTCCGGTTACCTCGCGGCGTCTTATTACGCCTCCACCGCAGACAACACCTACCATCAGTTCGACACGGCGCACGACACCTTCCAGTTCGATCAGGCCGGTCTCACTCTGGGCTACCAGCCCAAGCAGGGCTTCGGCGCGCTGCTCGATGTGATCGCCGGGCACGACGCCAAGATCGTCAACGCGGCCGAAAGCGCCTCGGCCGCGAGCAACAACGCGTTCGACCTGCTGCAGAGCTACGTGCAGTACGTCCATGGGGCGCTCGAGCTTCAGGCCGGGAAATTCACCACGCTCGCCGGTGCCGAGGTCATCGCGCCAACGGGCAACACGAATTTCTCGCGCTCCCTGCTGTTCTATGCCGAGCCGATGACCCACACCGGCGTGCGCGCCACGTACACCGTGAACAGCACGCTCAGCGTCATCGTCGGGCTCAACAACGGCTGGAACTACACCCGCGTCAGCTCCGGCCCCAAGACCGTGGAGCTGGGTCTTGCGCTGAATCCCTCTTCGCGCCTCTCGCTGAGCGCGCAGAGTTACATCGGCAACGATCCGGTCGACCGTGCCCGACGCACGCTGATCGACACTGTGGCCACCTACAACGCCACCGCAGCGCTGCAGTTCGTACTCAGCTATGACTGGGGCCGCCAGGACGCG
>JAJYDI010000175.1 GCA_021777635.1 Pseudomonadota bacterium | reverse complement strand
ACATGGTAGGCGCCGATGTGCTGGGTGATGCCGCCCGCCTCGCCGGCCGCGACCTTGGCGCGGCGGATGTAATCCAGCAGCGAGGTCTTGCCGTGATCGACGTGGCCCATGATGGTCACCACCGGCGGCCGCACGGCGCGCTCGCCACTGACATCGGCCTGCGCAACCAGCTTGGTCTCGGCGTCATTTTCGGTGGCGCGCAGCGCCTTGTGGCCCAGTTCCTCGACTACCAGCACCGCAGTGTCGTGGTCGATCGCCTGGTTGATCGTGGCCATCACGCCCATCTTGAACAACGCTTTGACCACGTCGGCGCCCTTGATGGCCAGCTTCTGCGCGAGATCCGCGACCACGATGCTGTCGCCCAGAGCGACTTCGCGCACCACCGGCGCGGTGGGTTTGGAGAACGCGTGCTGCGCAGTCGAGGTGCGTGCCGCCTCGGGCTTGGCTTTTCCGGGCTTGCGGCGGCCCGCACGGCGCGCGCGTTCGGCCTCGGTCAGATGCAGTTCGCCGCCGACGAAACGCCCGCTGTCGCCGTCGCCACTGGGCGCACGGTGCGAGACGCGGTCGGGGATGCGATGCCGGTGCGGCGCGTCGGCCGTGCGCAGCGATTTTTCGGGCTTGGCACGCTCGCGCGGCGGGTGCAAACGCGGCGCCGCCGCGTCGTCGCCTGCGGGAGCCGCGGCGGGTGCCTCCGGCTGCGGCGCACTGCGCTCCGACAATGCGGTCCTGGCAGCCTCGGCCTCGGCCTGGCGACGGGCCTCCTCTTCGGCCTGGCGCCGCGCTTCCTCCTCGGCACGCCGCGTTTCTTGTTCGCGCAACTGGGCTTCGAGCTGATCGCGTTCCTGCTGCGACTCGCGCAGCTTGCGCAGCGCGTCCTCGCGTTCGCTGTCAGCCGTGACCTCGTCGGCGATCACGCTGCGCTTGACGTAGGTGCGCTTGGCGCGCACCTCGACGGCGACGGTCTTGGATGTTGCGGCGCGACCGGAACCGCTGGAAACCTTGAGCTCGCTGACTTTGCGGCGACTCAGCGTGACCTGGCTGGGAGTGACCGCCGGCTCGGCGGCGGCCGATTTGCCGTGTGCGCGGCGCAGAAAGCCCAAAAGCTTCATTTTCTCGGTGCTGCTGACCACTTGGTCAGGGCCACTGAACGGCATGCCCGCTTCGGCCAGTTGGGCCAGCAGCTTGTCGGTCGGGATGCCGACCATGCCAGCCAAGTGTTTGATGGTGACTTCAGACATGTCGTTCTACTCCGCGGGTTTCGAGCCGGGCGCCATTGCGCGCGGTCCAGCACTGCGCATGTCCGGCCTCAGCCGCCCTGCTCCAGCTTTTCGATCATCGGCGCGCGTGCGGCCATGATCAGCGCCCCGGCCCGCGCCTCGTCCATGCCGTCGATGTCCATCAGGTCGATCACCGCCAAGTCGGCCAACTCCTCGACGCTGTTGATACCCCGCTCGGCAAGCTGCGCCCGCAGGTCGGCATCCATGCCTTCCAGTCCCTCCATGGCCTGGGCATCGTCGCCGCCTTCTTCGACCGCCAGCGCCTCGGTCAGCAGCGCGTCGCGCGCGCGCGCGCGCAATTCCTCGACGATATCCTCGTCGAAACCTTCGACGGCGAGCAATTCGGCGGTAGGCACGTAGGCAATTTCCTCGACCGTGGAAAAGCCCTCCTGCACCAATATCTGCGCGATCTCGGCATCGACCTCGAGCTTTTCCATAAACAGGGTGCGCGCCGCATCCTGCTCGGCCTCGCTCTTGGCCTGAACTTGCGCCGCGGTCATCACGTTGAGCTGCCAGCCGGTGAGCTTGCTGGCCAGCTTGACGTTCTGGCCGCCGCGGCCGATAGCCTTGGACAACTCGCCCTCGGGCACCGCGATGTCCATCGAGTGCTTGTCTTCATCGAGGATGATCGACTCGACCTGCGCCGGCGCCATCGCGTTGATCACGAATTGGGCCGGATTGTCGTTCCACAACACGATGTCCACGCGCTCGCCATTGAGCTCGTTGGCCACCGCCTGCACGCGCGAACCGCGCATGCCGATGCAGGCGCCGATGGGGTCGGTGCGATGGTCGTGCGCCAGCACCGCAATCTTGGCGCGGTCGCCAGGGTCGCGTGCGCAAGCCTTGATCTCGACCAGCCCTTGGCCGACTTCCGGAACCTCGAGCTTGAACAGTGCGATCATGAACTCCGGCGCGGTGCGTGAAATGAACAACTGCGGCCCGCGCACCTCGGCGCGCACCTCTTGCAGATAGCCGCGCAGGCGGTCGCCGACACGCACCGTTTCGCGCGGAATGGCGCGCTCGCGCGGAATGAATGCCTCGACGTTGCTGCCAAGATCCAGGTAAATGTTGCCGCGCTCGACGCGCTTGACCACGCCGGTCAGCAGTTCGCCGACGCGATCGCGGTAAGCATCCAGAACCAGGGCGCGCTCGGCCTCGCGAACACGCTGCACAATCACCTGCTTGGCGGCCTGCGCGGCGATGCGCCCGAATTCCGCGTTCTCGATACGCTCCTCGATGAACTCGCCGACCTGGATGCCGGGCTGTTCCTCCACGGCGTCCATCAG
>JAJYDI010000048.1 GCA_021777635.1 Pseudomonadota bacterium | reverse complement strand
CTGCGCGACCTTACCCATGCCCGTGCCGTGCGTCGCGGCGACCTGCTCGATCGCGCCGTGCACGGATTCCGGGCTCCATGCCGGCAGCGCCGCGAACGCGGCGTGCGCCGCGGCCAGCAGCGCCGCCGCGCCATCGGCCTTGAGATGCTTCTCGACGGCCTTGACGTCCCACTGCGTGATCGGTGCGTACCAGATGCGCGCGCGCGCAGCCATTTCCTTCAGCGTCTGCACGCGGTCGCGCAGGGCGACGATGACGTCGATCGGCGCCGGCCCCGTGGCCGGATCGATGCCGGCCGCACGCAGGTGCCACGCAAACTCTGGCGCCAGCGCGGCGGGGTCATCGTGCTTTAGGTATTGCTGGTTGAGCCAGCCCAGCTTGGCCAGATCGAAGCGCGAGGCGGCCTTGTTGACATCGATGATGTCGAACAGCGCGACCATCTCGGACACCGTGAAGATCTCCTGGTCCCCGTGCGACCAGCCCAGCCGCACTAGGTAATTGAGCAGTGCGTGCGGCAAGTAGCCGTCGTCGCGGTACTGCATCACGCCCAACGCACCGTGACGCTTACTCAGCTTCTGGCCATCGGCGCCGAGAATCATCGGCAGATGCGCGAAGTCTGGCACCGGCGCTCCCAGCGCCTGGTAGATGTTGATCTGCCGCGGCGTGTTGTTGACATGATCATCACCGCGGATCACGTCGGTGATGCGCATGTCGATGTCGTCGACCACCACCGCGAAGTTGTAAGTCGGATAGCCGTCGGAGCGGAAGATCACCAGGTCGTCGAGCTCGCTGTTGCTCCACTCGATGCGGCCCTTGACGCGGTCGTCAAACACAACCGTGCCGGCATCGGGATTGCGGAAGCGAATCACCGGCGTGATTCCGGGCACCGGCGCGGTGTGCGTGCGGCAGTGGCCGTCGTAGCGGGGTTTGGCGCCTGCCGCCAGCGCCTGCGCGCGCAGGGCATCCAGACGCTCGCGCGAACACCAGCAGCGGTAGGCCTTCCCGGCCGCGATAAGGCCCTCGGCGACTTCGCGGTAGCGGTCCATGCGCGCAGTCTGGAACGCCGGACCCTCGTCCCAGTCCAGGCCCAGCCACTGCATGCCGTCGAGGATGGCCTGCACCGCAGCATCGGTGGAGCGTTCGCGATCGGTGTCCTCGATCCGCAAGATGAACTGCCCGCCACGATGGCGCGCCTGCAGCCAGCAGTAGAGCGCAGTGCGCGCGCCTCCGATGTGCAGGTACCCGGTCGGACTGGGTGCGAAACGGGTGCGTACGGTCATGAGCGCCGGTCAACGGGGTGCGGAGCATCAGTTTAACGGATGCCCGCGCGATGCCCGGCATCGTCCGGTTGCAATTGTTGACGGTGAAAAAGCGCCATTTTCATTGACCCCATTCGACGGACCGTGACAATGGCGGCTAGATTGCATGGTCAGGGGAAACGGGCCATGCCCGTCAGGGAGACCGTCATGACGCAGTACACGCTCGCGATTTCATGCTTTTCCGACGTCGATGCCGCTGCCGTCGCCCGTTGCCTGGGCGACCGCGAGCACGCACTGGGCAATCGCTGGGCGCTGGGCGACGAGGCAGACGCCGATGTGGTGCTGGTCGACATCGACAGCGTCTGGGGCCACATGGCTTGGCTCAAGGCCGTAAATGCCGGCCAGCAAACCGTGGCCTACAGCGACAACGGCGCGCCGCGCGAAGGCGGGACTCTCCTCAACAAGCCGTTGACGACCGTCGCGCTGGCCGGAGTGCTGCAGCAACTGGAATCGACTCTCGGTCCGCGGAGGCCACGCCCCATCACCGTGCCCGCCGATGCCGCCGCGCCCGCAGCCGACCCGCCCGCGCCCATCAGCGCACCAACTCCGATTCATGCTCCGCGCACGCTGGGTGAACTGCTGCGCAATGGCAGCATCGACGGACCGCTGTGTGCCTGCGAAGGCGATATCCGCCTTGTGATCGACCCAGCCCGCGATGCCTACCACGGCGACCCCAGCCTAAAGGCACAGACGCCGCTGCTGGCGCTGCCGACGGAGTCGCTGCAGCCGCTCGATGCCACCGCACTGGATGCCGCCCGCGCCGCGCTGCCGATGCAGCCACTGGCCCGGCTGCGCTGGTTCGCCGCAATCTGCGCCACTCCGGGTGCACTGCCCCCAGGAATCGGCGCCGAGAGCGAACTGCGCCTGCTGCGCTGGCCGCAAATCGAGCGCGAGTATCCCCGCCACTTCCGCATTGCCACAGCGATGATGAAACAGCCCGGCACCCTTGCCGCCATCGCGGCGGCGTCCGGCGCCAGCGAGACCGAGGTCGCTGATTTCGTTCGCGGCTATCACGCACTGGGGCACATTTTCGTCGCTACTGCGACCGCGCCGACCGAGCGCGGCCGCGTGCGCCGGGTCAGCCCGTTCTCGCGCTGAGCCGCAACCCCGCGCGCGGCCGATGCGCTGGGCGCGGCGTCATCACACCGTCACCTGTCGATCAAGCGCGTGCAATGCGGCGCACCCATGCTGATGCCAGCTCGCCGTGGAGCGGTCCATGCGCATCGGCATCGTTACCGAGACCTACCCGCCGGAAATCAATGGCGTCGCCCTGACCGTGCAGGGATTTGCAGAGGGCCTGGCCGCTTGCGGCCATCAGATCGAGGTGATCCGCCCACGCCAGCGCGTCGAAGACGGCGTTGATCGCGTGCCATCGCTGCTGGTCCGCGGCGCGGCCTTGCCGCGGTATCCCGGCCTGCGCTTCGGACTGCCGGCCGGCAACCGGCTGCTGCGTCATTGGCGCGAGCAACGGCCCGATGCCATCTACATCGCCACCGAGGGTCCGCTCGGCCTTTCGGCGCTGAATGCCGCGCGTCGGCTCGACATCCCCGTCGCCACCGGGTTCCACACCCGTTTCGACGACTATGCGGCGCACTACGGCTTGGGCATTCTTACCCCTCTGGTGCTGTCGCACTTGCGCCGTTTCCATCGCCGCAGCGCCGCCACCCTGGTGCCCACGAAAGCGCTTCACGACGAGCTGCTGGCACTGGGCGTGACGAATGCGAAGCTGCTGCGCCGCGCCGTGGACACGAGACTGTTTCAGCCAGCGTGTCGCGATCCTGCGCTGCGTGCTGCATGGCGGGCGCACGTCGATGCACCAGTGGTGCTTTATGTGGGCCGCATCGCCGCCGAGAAGAATCTCGACCTCGCAATCTGCGCGTTCGCAGCCCTGCAGGCGCGCGCACCAGCGGCGCGTTATGTTTGGGTGGGCGATGGCCCGCTGCGCACCGAACTGGCCGCGGCTCGACCCGACTTCGTCTTCGCAGGGATTCAGCACGGCGAAGCGTTGGCGCGCCACTACGCCAGCGCCGACCTGTTCCTGTTTCCGAGTCTGAGCGAGACCTTCGGGAACGTGACCCTGGAGGCCATGGCCAGCGGACTGGCGGTGGTTGCGTTTAACCACGGCGCCGCGCGCGAACACGTCGTCGACGGGATCAACGGTCGCAGCATCGACACCAGCGACAGCGCTGGATTCATCGCCGCTGCCCTCGACTTGGCACTGGACCCAACGAGCCGCGCGCGACTCGGATACAACGCGCGCGCCAGCGTCGCCGCGCTGTCTCCGGAGTCAGTCATCGCCGAGTTCGAAGCGCTGCTGCAAACGCTCGCGGACGAATCCCTGCATGGCGCTGTCGCCGCAGCCAGTGCCTGAGCACGCCGCCCTCGACAGGCGTCTCTGCCTCGCGGTCAACCGCTGGGGCGCGCGGCGCGCGGTCGGGCTGTTCTTCGCCGCCATCAGCCGACTCGGCGACGGCCTGTTCTGGTACGTGCTGATGACCTTACTCGCGCTGGCCGGCGGCGCCCGCGGCGCTGCCGTCGCTCTGCAGATGGCTGCAACCGGCCTGGCGGCACTGGTGCTATACCGCGTGCTCAAGCGCTGGACGCGGCGGCCACGCCCGCACCGCGGTTGCGCCGGCGTAATCGCCCGCGTCCCGCCACTTGACGAGTTCAGCTTTCCCTCCGGCCACACCCTGCATGCGGTCAGCTTCAGCGTTGTGGCACTGGCCTGGTTTCCGCTGCTGGCCCCTCTGCTGCTGACGTTCACGCTGCTGGTCGCAGCCTCGCGCGTGGTACTCGGTCTGCACTATCCGAGCGACGTGCTGGCGGCGATCGCGATCGGCCTGCTGCTGGGCGGCGCGGCGCTGCTGCTGGGACCGGCTCCGGGATGGTGCGTCTGCTGACGCGTCAGAACCGTCGTTCACGATGGCACCCCGTTACCCCGGCCCGCAGCGTCCTGCCCGCGCGGCATAATCGGCGCGATGAACCGCGAGCATGTCCGGCAGCTCTTCGAACGCCTGCGCGAGATCGAACCGCAGCCGCGCAGCGAACTCGAGTACCGCACGCCGTTCGAGCTGCTGATCGCAGTGGTGCTGTCAGCGCAGGCGACCGACGTCGGCGTCAACAAGGCCACGCGCCGGCTGTTTGCCGCCGCCGCCACGCCCGCAGCGCTGCTGGCACTCGGCGAGGACGGGCTGAAGGGCCACATCAGCAGCATCGGTCTCTACAACACCAAGGCGAAGAACATCCTGGCCACCTGCAGGCTTCTGCTCGAATGCCACGCCGGCGAGGTGCCGCGCGACCGCGCGGCGCTGGAAGCACTGCCCGGTGTCGGCCGCAAAACCGCCAACGTGGTGCTCAACACCGCCTTCGGCGAGCCGACCATCGCCGTGGACACCCACGTTTTCCGCGTCGCCAATCGCACCGGACTCGCTCCCGGCAAGGACGTTGCCGCGGTCGAAGCCCGACTGCTGCAGGTCGTGCCGCCGGAGTTCCGTCAGAACGCGCACCACTGGCTGATCCTGCACGGCCGCCATGTCTGCAAGGCGCGCAAGCCGGCCTGCCCACAGTGCTTGATCCGCAATCTGTGCGACTTCAGGGCCAAGACCGTGACGGCGGGATGAAAACAAACGGCGGGCCTGTTGCGCCCGCCGTTTCGCCGTCCGTGGAGCGAGGCTCCCTTGCGATGAGCGTTGCGCGGATGCGCCTCAGAACTTGTAGTCGATCATCACGCGGTTGTAGGTGAACGAGCCGTTGCCCGGGTTGAGACCGACGCCGCCAATCGCGCGCTCCCAGCGGTCGCGTACCGACAAGCCCTTGAGATAACCGTCGAAGTTGTAGGTCAGGTCGACGTAGAGGTTGTGGCTGTTGCCGCGCTGGATCGTCGTGTACCTGGCGTAGGAGGTCATCAGTACCAAGTGGTTGTCAAGGAAGCTGTAGGTCAGCTTGGCCTTCCAGGCGTGGCCCGGGCCCTGCTCGACCAGACCGCGGATCATCGAGGTCGTATACAGCGGATCGGTGGCGTACGCGGCGGTGTAGGGCGAGATCAGCGCGCCGTTGCCGACCGCGCCGGCCTCCTGCGCGATCTTGTTGTAGCCGACCTCGAACCTGCCGTTGGGGATGTTGACGCCGACGTCGGTGCCCCAGGTGTTGTTCTTGATGCGCGTGCCGGCGACGCCGAACAGGGCGACGTTATTGCTGACCAGCTTGTTGTTCGACCCACCGCTCTCGGTGACGTACTGCGCGGCGATGAAGGGATCGAAGCCAGTGCCGGTCTTGAAGGTGTAGCTGCCGTCGACGTAGCCCATGCGCGCGAACTGGCGGAAATCGTAGTACCACGCCTGCGCTTTGAAGCCGCCGGTGGCGTAAGCGGTGCCCAGCGCCCAGGCACCGTTGGCCTGCGTGGCCGTGGCCGGCAGTCCGCCGATGCCGCCGTATGACGAGTCGCCGCGGTAGGTCGGCGGGTAATACAGGTTGTCGTTGTAGTAGCCGCTTGCGGTGCGACCCTTCCACTCAAAGCTGCGCAGGGCAAAGATGTCCCAGCCCTTGCTTGGCTTGAACACCGCCGAGACGGCGTTGTACGAGGCGGGCAGCACGCGCGAGTCGCTGCTGCCCATCCACGGCGTATTGAGGTACTGGTAGCCGGCGCGCACCTGCATCCAGTCGTTCTGGTACTGCAGGTAGGCCTGGCCCAGCGAGCTGATTGAATTGGTCGGACCCATCAGGGTGGTGTCGATTGCGGCCGGGTTACCCGACTGCGTGCCCAGCGAGTTGGCGGTGAGGAAGCTGCCGCCGAGGCTGAAGCCGTTGGCGAAGTTGCCGCTGCGGAAGTTGATCAGTGCGCCGACCGCGAGGGCGTTGGCGTCGGTGGTGTTGGGAGCACCGAACAGGCGGCTGAAGTAATACGTGCGCAGCTCACCATCGACGTGAACCGGGGTGAAGATGTCGCTGAGCGAGTCCGCTTGCGCACTGAGGCTGACCGTGCCCAGCACGACAGCGATGGCGGCGGTGAGAAGTTTGTTGCGCATGACGAGGCTCCGGCCGGGATGGAATGGGGATGCAACGCTCAACCGTCTGCGTTCGATCTGATTTTGGATGAGGGTTAAGCTGCCGTTAGGCCCGCGCATGATGTCGGCCAAAATTGACACTCGTGTGTGCGCCAGATGACAGCACGATGACAGTCGCACCCGCCAGTGATGCGCGGTGGGCAGGCCGGCGGACGGCCACTGCTATGCTTCCGGGCATGACTGACGCTCCCGTTGCTCCCATCGCGCGGCGGTTTCGCGGCTACCTGCCCGTGGTGGTGGACGTCGAGACCGGCGGCTTCGACTGCGAACGACATGCGCTGCTGGAAATCGCGGCCGTGGTGATCGCCATGGATGATGCCGGCCACCTGCGGCTCGAACCCACCGTCTCCACGCACGTGGAGCCGTTTCCCGGCTCGGTCCTCGACCCCAAGGCGCTGGAAATCACCGGCATCGACCCCGGGCATCCGCTGCGCGGCGCGATCGCTGAGCGCGCCGCGCTCGATCACGTGTTCGCGCCCGTGCGCCAGGCTTTGCGCAGCAGCGGCTGCCAGCGAGCGATTCTGGTCGGCCACAACGCGGCCTTCGACCTCGGCTTCCTCAATGCCGCAGTGCGTCGCTGCGGTCACAAGCGCAACCCGTTCCATCCTTTCAGCTGCTTCGATACGGTGACCCTCGGCGGTCTCGCCTACGGCCAGACCGTACTGGCACGCGCCGTTCAGGCTGCGGGTTTCGACTGGAACGCCAACGAGGCGCATTCGGCCGTATACGACGCCGAACGCACAGCCGAGCTGTTTTGCGCCGTGGTCAACCGCTGGCGGGAGTTGGAACTGTCTCAACCTGACGCTATGGCAGCGTCGCCAGAAGCGTTTCCTATGGCGGGCAATGATTCATACGAATTAACAACATAGTAATTACGTTTTCGCAGCACTCCGGGTAGGAGTTGCGCATGCAACCGGAGTGTCATTTTTGGGTGCGATAGTGATCTCGCCCTAATACCGGGCGACCCCTCATCAGACCTCGGGATCCGACACCATGACCACGCGCTCCGCCCATCGCCGAGCCCTCAGCTTGGCGCTGCTCACTGCGACCACCGCACTGATCGCAACCAGCTCTGCTTGGGCCACGACCACCTTGACGGAAACCGGCTCCAGCCTGCTCTATCCGCTGTTCAACCTGTGGGTGCCTGCTTACACCAAAGCGCACACCGACGTTCGCGTCAACACGGCTTCAACGGGCAGCGGCACCGGCATCGCCCAGTCGATCGAAGGCATCGCCCAGTTCGGCGCTTCGGACGCATACCTCAGCGATGCGCAAATGAAGAAAAACCCGGACATGCTCAACATTCCGGTGGCAATCTCCTCGCAAATGATCAACTACAACCTTCCCGGCCTGAACAACCTGCACCTCAAGTTCAGCGGTCCGGTGCTCGCCGGCATGTACGACGGCCGCATCACGTTTTGGGACAATGCTGCGATCAAGGCGCTGAACCCGGGCGTGGCGCTGCCGCATCACGAAATCATTGCTGTGCATCGCACCGACGGCAGTGGCGACACCTTCATGTTCAGCCAGTTTCTCAGCTTTACCGACAAGACTTGGGAGACCAAGGTCGGCTACGGCACGTCGGTCAATTGGCCCTCGGTACCGGGTGCGATCGGCGCCAACGGCAATCCTGGCATGGTGACCGCTCTGCACAACAGCCCCTATTCGGTGGCCTACATCGGCGTCAGCTTCCGTAGCGAAACGCAGAAGGACGGCCTCGGCGAGGCGATGCTGAAGAACCGCGCCGGCAAATTCGTGATGATCGACGAGCATACCGTTCCAGCCGCAGCAGCGGCGATGGTGCCGAAGACTCCCCGCGACGAGCGCATCAGCATGATCTTTGCACCTGGCGAAAATTCGTATCCGATCATCAACTACGAATACGTGATGGTGCACGCCAAGCAGCCCAGCGCCGAGTTGGCCGAGGAGATCAAGCAATTCCTGACTTGGGCCGTCAGCCCGACCGGTGGCAACTCGATGGGATACCTGAAACAGGTGAACTTCCTGCCGCTGCCGAAATCTGCCCGCCAACTGACCTTGACGCAGATCAACAAGATCCACTGAGGCACGCTCGTTCGCGCACACACCGCCGCCGTCAGCGATGACGGCGGCGGTTTCCGTTGTATGGCGGTCGTGCTACCAGATCGGCAAACTTGGCGCTAATCCCCTCCGTTCGCGTTCCGGACTCAGCATGCGACTCGCCAGCGCCACCTTCCGCATCTTCGTAGCCAGTTTCGCCGCGGTAATCCCGCTGACGATCGCCGCGCTGCTGGTGTTTCTGCTCTACAACGCTTGGCCGGCGCTGCACTTCAACGGCTGGCACTTCTTGACCGGCAACGACTGGAACCTAGGTAACCAGTACGGCGAGCCGGTGACCGTCAAGGGCACGCAGATCATGCCGGGCGCCAGCTTCGGCATCCTGTTTCTGATCGTCGGCACGCTCGCCAGTTCGGCCATTGCCCTGCTGCTGGCAGTGCCGATGGGGCTGGGCGCAGCTATCTTTCTGGCGGAGGCAGTGCCGTCGCGCCTGCGGGATTACGCCGCACTGCTCGTCGAGATGCTGGCGTCGGTACCCAGCGTTGTGTTCGGACTCTGGGGCTACGCGGTACTGATCCCCTTTGCAACACAGCACATCTATCCGGTGATCGCTGACGCCTTCCATGCCATACCCTTTCTCGGGCCGCCCGTCCGCACCGGCTACGGCCTGCTAACCTCGGGCGTCGTCCTCGCCCTGATGGTGGTGCCGATCATCACCGCCAACCTGCGCGAAGCGGTCATGATTACCCCGCGCGAGCTTCGCGAGGCCGGCTTGGCGCTGGGTGCGACCCGTTTCGAAGTCGTGCGCCGCATCGTGCTGCCGCGACTGCGTCTGCCGCTGATCGGCGTCAGCACGCTGGCGCTCGGCCGCGCGCTGGGCGAAACCATGGCCGTGCTAATGGTCAGCGGCAACGCACTCAACTATCTGCCGCACAACATCTACAGCCCGATCGCCACCATGGCGTCCTTCATGGTTTCGCAGCTCGACAGCGCGCTGCAGGACCCGACCAACATGGCCGTCTACAGCCTGACTGAAATCGGCCTGATCCTGCTGCTGATATCGGTGGTTGTTAACGCCGTTGCGCGACTTCTGGTCTCGCAGATGAGCCCGCTATGACTGCCGCCACCGACTCACGCAGCACCCCCACGCCGCTGCGCATTGACCGCGGTTTGCTGCTTCGGCGCAGACTTGGGAGCGCGCTGGGCTGGACGCTGTTCGGGCTGTTCTTCGGGATGCTCGCCTTTGCGCTGCTCGATATCGTGCACATGGTACTTGTCCGCGGCCTGCCCGCACTGCGTTGGGATCTTTTTACACGGCCCACCAACGGCGTCAGCGGCGGTCTCAAGAACGCGATCATCGGCACTTTGTCGTTGACCTTCGGTTCACTGCTGCTGGCAGCACCGATCGGCATCTTTGGTGGCATCTACGTTTCGGAGTACCGCAGCAGCGCATTCGCGCGCAGCGTGCGCTTCCTGTCCGACGTACTGGTGGGTGTGCCCTCGATCGTGTTTGGTCTGTTCGGCTACCTCACAATGGTCTCGGCGATGGGCTGGCAATTTTCGATGCTGGCTGGCTGTATCACCTTGGCGCTTATGATCGCGCCCTATATCCTGCGCACCACCGAACTGGCCTTTCGCGGCGTGCCGCCAGAGCTACACGAAGCGGCTTATGCACTGGGCGCCGGCCACGCGACAGTGGTTTTCAAGGTGATGCTGCGCGCTTGCGGCAACCGGGTACTGACTGGTCTGCTGTTGGCAATGGCGATCTCGATGGGAGAAACAGCGCCGCTGATCTACACCGTCGACTGGTCAAACTACGTCTGGAGCGGTCATCTGACGCACGAACCGGTGGCCTACCTGACCTACGTGATCTGGTCATTCATCAACGAGCCGTTCGACTCGGCGCATGCGCTCGCCTACGCTGCCGCACTCCTGATCACTGTATTCACCCTGCTGATCACGCTGGCGGCGCGTCTGTCACTTTCGTATTTTTCACCCCGACATTCGCACTGAACCTCTTGCAACCCAGGCACGCCATGAACGATCGCGCCACCACTTCCACGCTGACCACTTCCGCGACATCAGCGAAGAACATCGGCGTCGGATCGAGGCAGGAGAAAGTCTCAATCCGGGATCTTTCCTTCTTCTACGGCGACTTCAAGGCGCTCAACAACGTCAGCCTGCCGCTCTACGAGAAGCAGGTTACCGCTTTCATTGGTCCGTCGGGCTGCGGCAAATCCACCCTGCTGCGCGTGCTCAATCGCATCTTCGATCTCTACCCGCAGCAGCGAGCCGAGGGTCAAGTGCTGCTCGATGATGAGAACATCCTCGACGAGCATTATCCAATCGACCGCCTGCGCGCGCGTGTGGGCATGGTGTTCCAGAAGCCGACGCCGTTCCCGATGTCGATCTACGACAACATTGCGTTCGGCATTCGCCTCTACGAGAAGATGCCGAAGTCGGAAATGGATGCCCGTATCGAGAATGCACTGGCGCACGCCGCACTCTGGGACGAGGTCAAGGACAAGCTGCACCAGAGTGGGCTGAGCCTGTCTGGCGGGCAGCAGCAGCGTCTGTGCATCGCGCGTGCGATAGCGGTCCAGCCTTCCGTGCTACTGCTGGATGAACCCGCCTCAGCGCTCGATCCAATTTCGACGGCACGCATCGAAGAGCTGATCTTGCAGCTTCGCAACGAGTATACGATCGCCATCGTCACCCACAACCTGCAACAGGCGGCGCGCATCTCCGACCGCACCGCGTTCATGTACATCGGCGAACTGATCGAGTTCGGCGACACTGAGATGATCTTCACCAAACCGGCCAAGAAACAGACCGAGGACTACATCACCGGACGTTTCGGCTGAGGACGCCCATGAACACTTCCAGCGACCACATCATCCGCAGCTACGACGACGAGTTGAAGCGCCTCACCGGCGAAATCGTGCGTATGGGCGAGATCGCCATCGCCCAGATAGAGGGTGCCGTCGATGTCGTTGAACGCCGCGACTCGCGCGCCGCCGAGCGCTTGGTCGCCAATGACGATGCCATTGACCAGCTCGAGGCAAGCGTTAGCCATGACGTGCTGCTGCTACTCGCCCGTCGTCAGCCAATGGCGCGAGACCTGCGCGAGATCCTCGCCGCCCTGCGCATCGCCGCCGACATCGAGCGCATTGGCGACTATGCTGCCAACGTCGCCAAGCGCTCGATGGCGCTCAACATCAATGCGCCTATCGCACCGGTGCACAGCCTGCCGGGGCTCGCCGAGGCCGCTTCTGGTCTGCTTGCCGACGTGCTCAAAGCCTATCGTGACGGGGACTCCGAGCTGGCCCGGCAGGTGTGGGTACGCGACGCCGACCTGGATGCCCTGTACACCGCGCTGTTCCGCGAGCTACTCACCTACATGATGGAAGACCCGCGCAACATTACTTCCGCGACCCATCTGCTTTTCATGGCCAAGAATTTTGAGCGCATTGGCGACCATGCCACCAACATCGCCGAAAACGTCTGGTTTCTTGCGACCGGCGAGCCACTGACCGAAGCGCGCCAGAAAGGCGACTTCACGGCCAGCCCGGAGCTGCAGCCGCACGCTTGATTACTCGGGCGCCGTCATTCGGACGGCTAAACGTCCGCATTTACCCTTGCGCCTGCGCGCGCGGCCGAGTTAGGCTTGACTATGGCCTGCCTCCACGATCCGGCCTTCGGCGCTGCCATTCCCGCACGATGTCGCCACGCGCGCTGAGCGCGTGCCCCGTCTCGCCTTTGCCGTCATCCGTCTCAGATCCTCCGCCGCGAACGCCGCGGCACCGTTTTCGCTTCGAGGGAGATCGCCATGATCCACGACAGCATCACCGACACCATCGGCCGCACCCCGATCGTGCGCATCAACCGCCTCGCGCCGAAGAGCGTTGA
>JAJYDI010000174.1 GCA_021777635.1 Pseudomonadota bacterium | reverse complement strand
AAGGACCGCCTAGTGCCGGTCGGCGAGGTGGCCCAGGACTGGATCGAGCGCTACCTCGCTGGCGCGCGGCCGACGCTGGCGCGCGGCCGCCAGCCGGAGGCGCTGCTGCTGACCCGGCGCGGCGTCGGCATGACCCGGCAGATGGCTTGGACGCTGATCAAGCGCCACGCGCAGACCGCCGGCATCCCGGCCTCGCGCATCTCGCCTCACGTGCTGCGGCATTCGTTTGCCACCCATTTGCTCAACCATGGCGCCGACCTCCGCGCGCTGCAGATGCTGCTTGGTCACCGCACGCTCTCGACCACCCAGATTTACACCCTGGTCGCGCGCGAAGGCCTCAAGCGCCTCCACGCCGCTCATCATCCGAGGGGGTGATGCGCCGCGTTTGCGCGGCGCCATGAATGGCGTCGCGTGTGGTGCCGAACGCCCGAGGCAGGAAGGCTCGGGACGAGTTGCACGGAGAGCGCAGGATGCTCGAGCCCGCAACGGCCTGCACGTGCAGCGCACGGGGCTGGCGTTTGCGAACCGCCCGTGGCTATGGTCCGGGACGAGCGCAAAGGGCGCGAAAAGGTCCTTTCGGAAGCTCTTTGCGTACTTCGTACCCTTCGCTGGCAAGCGTGCGGCGGCCAAATTGGCGCGGCGCCATCAAGGCCATCGCCAACGGCCTTGGCAGGCGCTAGCGGTCCCGATTTGACGGCTGCGCCGGACGATTGGGCTAGAATGGCCGATTCCATCGCTCGGCAGCGGTCCTCCGCATGATCGTCCTTGACGGGCAGAGCGCCCTTTCGCCGTTTCGCCTCGATAGTCTGAATGCGCGCTTGGAAGCCGCCCACCACGGGTTGCGCGTGCGCGCCGCGTGGTTCGTGTACATCCTCGATGCGCGCACGATTGCCGATCCGCGCACCCGCGCAGAGCTGTGCGCGATCCTCGATGCACACGCCGCTGCGCCAGCGCCGGCCACCCTGTGGGTGGTGCCGCGCTTGGGCACGGTGTCGCCGTGGTCGTCCAAGGCCAGCGACATCCTGCGTGGCGCCGGCCTCGACCTCGGCCGCGTCGAGCGCGGCGTGGCCTATCACCTCGATGCGCTGCCGGCGGCCGGCAGCGCGGAACATGCCGGGGCGCTGGCGGCGCTACATGACCGCATGACGCAGTCGGTGCTGACGAATCTCGATCAGGCCGGCGGGTTGTTCCTGCACGGCAGCGCGGGGGCGCTGGTTCGCATCGCGCTTGGCGCCGACCCGGAGGCGGCCTTAGCCGCGGCCAATCGCGCGCTGGGCCTCGCGCTCGCGACCGACGAGATCGCCTATCTCGCCGCGCGCTACGCCGAGCTGGGACGTGATCCGACCGATGCCGAACTGATGATGTTCGCGCAGGCCAACTCCGAGCATTGCCGGCACAAGGTGTTCAACGCGACTTGGACTGTGGACGGTGAGCCGGCGCCGCAGACGCTGTTCCAGATGATCAAGCACACCCACGCCGCATCGCCGGCGCACACGCTGTCGGCGTACAAGGACAACGCCGCGGTGATCGCCGGCCATCGCGGCCGGCGCCTGTTCGCCGATGCCGATGGCGTCTGGCGTGCACACGAGGAGGACATTCCCTACGCGATCAAGGTCGAGACGCACAATCATCCGACCGCGATCGCGCCGTGGGCCGGCGCCGCCACCGGCGCCGGCGGCGAGATCCGCGACGAGGGCGCGGTCGGGCGAGGCGGCAAGCCGAAGGCCGGGCTGAGCGGTTTTTCGGTGTCGCACCTGCGCATCCCGGGATTGCCGCGAGCGTGGGAAGGCGAGCGCCCCCTGCCGCACCGTTTTGCCAGCGCGTTCGAGATCATGCGCGACGGCCCGCTGGGAGCGGCAGCCTTCAACAACGAGTTCGGCCGCCCCGTGCTCGGCGGCTACTTCCGCAGTTTCGAGCAGGAGACCGGGGAGCCCGGCGTGCGCCGCGGCTACGACAAGCCGATCATGATCGCCGGCGGTCTGGCTAATCTGCGGCGCGCGCACGTCGAAAAGCGGCATCTGCAGCCGGGCGATGCGGTGGTCGTGCTGGGCGGTCCGGCATTGCTGATTGGCCTCGGCGGCGGCGCGGCGTCATCGCTGGCTTCCGGAGCGTCGAGCGCCGAGCTCGACTTCGCCTCGGTGCAGCGAGACAACGCCGAGATGCAGCGGCGCTGCCAGGAAGTGATTGACGCCGCTTGCGCACGCGGCGCGGACACTCCGATCGTCGCCGTGCATGACGTCGGCGCCGGCGGACTGTCCAATGCGATCCCCGAGTTGCTCAATGATTCCGGCGTCGGTGGCCGCATCGATCTGGCGCGGGTGCCCTGCGATGATCCTTCGCTGTCGCCGATGCAGCTGTGGTGCAACGAGGCGCAGGAGCGCTACGTGCTCGGCGTGCGCGCGGCCGATCTTCCTGCATTCACAGCGTTGTGCGCGCGCGAGCGCTGCCCGCACGCGGTGGTCGGCGAGGCGACAGCTGAACGCCAGCTGGTGGTCAGCGATTCGCGCAGCGGCATCACGGCGATCGATTTCGCGCTCGATCTGCTGTTCGGCAAGCCCCCGCGCATGCATCGCGACGCCGT
>JAJYDI010000173.1 GCA_021777635.1 Pseudomonadota bacterium | reverse complement strand
GCGCGCGCCGGGGCCTGCGTCGGGAATCTGGTACACGGTCAGCCAGAACACGCGGCCGGCGCCAGTGAAGACCAGCAGCGTGTCGTGCGTGTTGACCACCCACAGCTGTTCGATGAAGTCCTCGTCCTTCATCGCCGTGGCCGATCGCCCCTTGCCGCCACGCCGCTGCTCGCGATAGGCCGCCACCGGCTGCCGCTTGATGTAACCGGCATGCGAGAGCGTCACCACCACGTCCTCCGGCGCGATCAGGTCGAGCACGTCGAGATCGTCCTGCGAAGCCTGGATCACCGTGCGGCGCGCGTCGCCGAATTCCTCGCGCAACGCCTGCAGCTCTTCGCGGATCACCTCGAGCAGATGCTCCGGGTTTTCGAGAATGCGGATCAGGCCGGCGATGGTGTCCAGCAGCGTGCGGTATTCCTCGGTCAGCTTGTCCTGCTCCAGGCCGGTCAGGCGGTTCAGGCGCATCTCGAGGATTTCCTTGGCCTGCACCTCGGAGAGCTGATACCCCGAATCGCCCAGTCCAACGCCGGCGGGCAGATCCTCGGGACGCGACTGCGCGGCACCGGACGCGCCCAGCAGTGCGCGCACCAGTCCGGGTTCCCACGTGCGCGCCAGCATGCGTTCGCGCGCTTCCTGCGGTGAAGCGGAGATCTTGATCAGCTCGATCATCGAGTCGATGTTGGCCAGCGCGACCGTGAGGCCTTCGAGGATGTGGGCGCGCGCGCGCGCCTTGCGCAGGTCGAAGATGGTCCTGCGCACCACCACCTCGCGCCGGTGCCGAATGAAAGCCTCCAGCACCTGCTTGAGATTGAGCAGGCGCGGCTGGCCATCCAGCAGGGCCACCATGTTGATGCCGAACACCGCCTGCAGCTGGGTCTGCTGGTAGAGGTTGTTCAGGACCACGTCCGCCATCGCATCCCGGCGCACTTCGATGACGATGCGCATGCCGTCCTTGTCGGACTCGTCGCGCAGCTCGGAGATCCCTTCGATCTTTTTCTCCTTGACCAGTTCGGCGATCTTCTCGATCAACCGCGCCTTGTTTACCTGGTACGGCAACTCGGTGACGACGATGGTCTCGTGGCCATTGGCCTCGGTTTCGACCTCGGCGCGCGCGCGCATCAGCACGCGGCCGCGCCCGGTGCGGTAGGCCTCGTGGATGCCGGCCGAGCCGTTGATGATGCCTGCAGTCGGAAAGTCCGGCCCCGGAACATAGCGCAGCAGCGCATCGACCTCGAGCGTCGGGTCGTTGATCAGCGCGACGGTGGCATCGATCACCTCGCCGAGGTTGTGCGGCGGAATGTTGGTGGCCATGCCGACCGCGATGCCGGCCGAGCCGTTGATCAGCAGGTTGGGCACCCGCGTCGGCAGCACCAACGGTTCGTGCTCGCTCTCGTCGTAGTTCGGACCGAAGTCGACGGTGTCCTTGTCTATGTCGACCATCAGCTCGTGCGCCAGACGCGAGAGACGCACCTCGGTGTAGCGCATGGCTGCGGCGTTGTCGCCGTCGACCGAACCGAAGTTGCCCTGCCCGTCCACCAGCAGATAGCGCAGGGAAAACGGCTGCGCCATGCGCACGATGGTGTCGTATACCGATGCGTCGCCATGCGGGTGGTACTTGCCGATCACGTCGCCGACCACGCGCGCGGACTTCTTGTACGGCTTGTTCCAGGCGTTGCCCAACTCGTTCATCGCGTACAGCACGCGGCGGTGTACCGGTTTCAAGCCGTCACGTACATCGGGCAGCGCGCGACCTACGATTACGCTCATCGCGTAATCGAGGTAACTCTGGCGCATTTCGTCTTCGATGTTGACGCGAATGACTTCTTTGGCGAGTTCGGCCATGCCTTGGGAATCCCCGATCGGGCCTGCGCTGTGCGCGCGGGCGGGCTAGGAAAATCGAGTCGTGATGATACCACATCAGGATGCGAAATCGAACCTGAAATTCGCGTTTTTTCAATAATTTAGGCGATATTCTTGGGACTTTTCCCAGCGCCGCCGAACACCCAGTGCTGAGCGCTGGTGTAGTTGACGACGGCCGCCCCGATCGAGCCCAGCGCCACGCCTAGCGCCGGCCATGCGCGCACTACCGCACTTTCGTATACGGCCAGCGCATACACGCCGTAATTGAGGAGCGCACCGCCCGTCATCGCCGCCATCCAGCGTGCCCATTCGACATGCCAGCGATGCAGTCCGCGCGCATCGGCGAACGTGGTGTGGCGATTCCAGATCCAGGTGGCGCTGGCCGCGCAGGTGAACGAAACAAGACGGGCCAGGTAGGGATCGATATGGGCAAAGGAGACCTGCGCTTGCACCACGCCGGCATCGACGACGAAACCGATCAGCCCCCCGAGGAAAAACAATCCGATCCTACGCATCGCCCTTTCCAAAGCGGGCGCGCATGACCGCGGCATCGGGCCGCCGCAGTACCCCGCGCTCGGTCACCAGCACGTCGACCAGCGGCGCGGGCGTGATATCGAACACCGGATTCCAGGCCGCGACGCCTTCCGGGGCATGGCGGCGTCCGCCGCAACCCAGCACTTCGGCCGGATCACGCGATTCGATTTCGATGGAATCGCCGCTGGCT
>JAJYDI010000172.1 GCA_021777635.1 Pseudomonadota bacterium | reverse complement strand
CTACGGTCCGATGTGGAAGTTCATCTTCGCGGCGCTGGTCGCCTACGGCGGCTTCGTCGGTGTGCTGGTCGCGGCATTGCTCGTGCGCCGGTTCGGCCGCCGCGTTTGAGCCCTGCGGCAAGGGCAATTCGTCGTGCTTCAGTCCCAGCGGTTGAGGTGGGTGCCAAAATCCGCGCGCTGCCTGCGCACTACGCAGAAGCGATGGCCTCCCGGCGCCTCCATCACCCACCAGCGCTCGCGCACGAAGGCCACGCGGCGCGCCCCCAGCGTTTCCAGCCGTTGCACTTCGGCGTCAAGATTGTCGGTCTCGATATCGAGATGCACGCGGCTGGGATGCTCGACCTTCTGCAGCAGGATCGCCAGCTCGTCGGCAGCGGTGGCGATCTCGGCATAGCGGCCGTCGCCGTCCGGATCGGCGCTGGCGACCGGTTTGCCCAGAGCGCGGCTCCAGAACGTCGTCGCCGCATCCAGATCATCGACCCGGCAGTCGATGACCAGCGCGTGCAGGCGGCTGTGGTGCATGGCTGCTCAGCGTGACAGCGCGAGATCGTCGAGCATCGCCTTGAGGAAGCGCGCCGCCTCGCCGCCGGTGGCGGCGCGGTGGTCGAAGGTCAGCGACAGCGGAATCACCCGGTGGGTCTCGATGCTGCCCATGACCGCGACGACATCGTGGCGCAACTTGCCGGCGGCGATGATGGCCACGCACGGCGGTACGATCACCGGGGTGGCGTAGCGGCCTGCGAACATGCCGAAGTTGGACAGCATGATGGTGTAGCCCGACAGCTCGCCGGCCGGGATCGAACGGTCCAGCACCTGGGTGCGCACGCGGTTGACCGCGGCGCGCAGGCCGGCGGCGTCGAGGTGATCGGCGTTGCGCACGGCCGGCACGAACAGGCCGTCGTCGGTATCGACGGCGAGGCCGATGTCGACGTGGGGATGCAGGGTACGGGTCAGGTTGGCGCCGTCGAACCAGGCATTGAGCGCGGGCACGGTCTTGCAGGCGGTCACCAGCGAGCGCAGCAGGCGCACGGTGATGTCGTTGCCCGGCTGCCATGCGTGCAGGTCGGCGTCGTCGACGATGGTGGTCGGCACGACCTGCGCGTGCGAGTCGGCCATGACGCGGGCCATGGTACGGCGCATGCCCTTGAGCTGCTCGGGCTGGCCCAGCGCGGCCTTCACGCCGGGTGGGCTGGTGCGTACCGGCCTGCCGGCGGCGGAGAATGTGCTGCGCACGGCCGGCGGGGCAGCAGCAACCGGAGCGGCTGCGGGCGCGGCACGAGGCGCGATGGCGGCGGATGCGCTCGCGCTGCCACTGGCGGCGGCCTGTTTCACGTCGGCCATGGTGACCACGCCACCGGCGCCGCTGGGCATGATGCGGGCGAGATCGACGCCGAGCTTTCTTGCCAGGGCGCGCACCGCGGGCACGGCCTTGGCGCCGCCGCCGCTGAGCGCCTGTTCGGCGTGCACGGCGTCGGAGCTCTGCATGGCGCCGACCACGGTGCCGGCATCGCCGCTGGCGGATTTCGCGCCGCCGCTGCTGATCTCGCCGCCCTCATCGGAGGCCACGACGGTGTCGCCGTTGTGCCCGGTCTTGCTGCCCGCGCCGGCAGCCGCAGGTGTTGGCGCATGGTGGTGGCCGGTGGACTGCGCCTCGGCGCGCTGCGGCAGCTTGGGGTCGATCTCGAACTCGGCCAGCGCCGCGCCGGTGGTGATCACGTCGCCGTTGCCGCCGTGCATCTTCACCAGCTTGCCGGAGTAGGGCGAGGGCACCTCGACCACGGCCTTGGCGGTTTCCATCGACACCAGCGGATCATCCAGGCGCACCGTGGCGCCTGCCTTGACCAGCCACTCGACGATGGTCGCATCGGGCAGGCCTTCGCCGAGATCGGGGAGATGGAATGTCTTGATGTCGGCCATGGTGCGATTTCCTGGATGAGCGGTGAGTCGTGGTGAAACACATGCTGTCCGCGAAGGGCGCCAAGAACGCAAATTCGAGTGGGTCGGTGCGACACCTTCGATCAAGTTGGCGCGCACAGCCTGGCTGGAGGAGTGGCGCCCTTCATGGAATCATTTTGCGTCCTTGGCGTCCTTGGCGTCCTTGGCGTCCTTGGCAGACCAGACCGTTGCTCCGTCTTGGCAAAACGCCCTCACACCGCCAGCGTACGCCTGGCGGCCTCGACGATGCGCTGCACGCTCGGCAGATACTTCATCTCCAGGCGGAACAGCGGGATGTGGGTGTCGTAGCCGGTGACGCGCTCGACCGGCGCATGCAGGTCGTACATCGAGTGTTCCGCCAGGCGCGCGGCCACCTCGGCGCCGAAGCCCGCGGTGCGCGGCGCCTCGTGCACGATCACGCAGCGGTGCGTCTTGGCCACCGACTCGGCGATGGTGTCGAAGTCCAGCGGCTTGACCGTGGCCAGATCGATCACCTCGGCGCTGATGCCTTCGGCGGCCAGCGCGTCGGCGGCTTCCAGCGTTTCCTTGACCTGCGCGCCCCAGGTCACCAGGGTCACATCCTGGCCGTCGCGCAGCACGAAGCACACGTCCAGGGGCAACGCCTCGCCGTCGTCGGGCACTTCTTCCTTGTACTGGC
>JAJYDI010000171.1 GCA_021777635.1 Pseudomonadota bacterium | reverse complement strand
CGAGAATTTCGAGCGTGGCCATGATTCGCCTCCCGGGCGGAGATATGGCTCGTACAGCCGAGCCCAGGCGCCGCCCGCACGGACATTGTAAGCGTGCGTCCGCTGAATTGCCCGGCGCGCGCCGGGGGCGCCACCGCAGACGGCGCAGCGCGTCCGCCGCCGCGGCATCCGGCCATTGGCGCCGCACCGCTGCAGGCGTCATGCCAGGAGCTGCCGGTCGCAGCTTGCCGGGGGCGCCAGCAAGCCTGCACGGGCAGATCGCCGCAAGCGGCCAAAAGCAGTCACTAGCTACACCGGCTTACGGTCCCCTTCAACGCTACAACTATTTGGCCAACTTAAGCCAACGCCTCCCCCGCTTCCGCCTGCGCCGCCCGGATGCTGCGCATCTGCGGAATGGCGAGGCAGAGCAGGGCGATCGCGGAGAGCGTGAAGCCGGCGATGGCGAACAGTGCCGTCAGCGAAATCACCTTCAGCAGCGCGCCGGCGGCGGCCGCGGACAGCGGACCAAGGCCCATGAAGGTGAACATCAGGATGCTCATGGTGCGCCCCATCATCGCCGGCGAGACGCGCTGCTGGATCCAGGTGAAGATTGCGATCTGCACGATGCCGCCGAGCACGCCGGTGCACAGCAGCAGCGCCGCGCCGGCATAGGTGGTGTGTACCAGCGTTAGCGCGGCCAGCGTCAGGCCAACCAGGCTGTCAATGCACAGCACCATCACGCCGAGGTGGCCGCGCATCAATCGCTGGCCCAGACCCGACAGGAAACTGCCTGCGAACATGCCGACGCCTTGCGCGGTCATCAGGATGCCAAGCGAGGCCGCGCCGAGGTTCATGCGTGTATCAGCCAGTACCGGCAGGCCTACCTGGATCGGGCCGCCCACAAACACCGACACGAAACTCGCGTACAGAACGAATGCTCGTAGCGGCGTGTCCTCCCACACGTGACGGATGCCTGCGGTGATGCTGGCGAATACGCCTCCGCTCGGTTTCGGCGGATGGAAATCGCCGTGGATGCGGATCAGTGCCAGCGACACGAGTGAGAACACGAAGCTGGCCGCATCGATCGCGAACGCAAAGCCGAGTCCGTACGCGTCTGCGACCGCGTGCGCAGACGGTGGATGGTGCGCGCCCAGCGCGATCACAAAACCGGCGAGCACCGGGCCGCCGATCATGCTGAGTTGGCGCATGCCCATGAACGCCGCGTTGCCGGCGCGCAGCTGCTGCGGCTGCACCAGTTGCGGCAGGATCGCTGAACTGGCGGGGTAGGCAAACGCTGTGGACAGCCCGATGCCGAGCGCCAGCAGATACACCATCCACATCTGGATGGCCCCGGCGAGCACCAGCGCCGCGAGGATCACGATGCAGACCGCATTGACGGCACGCGCGCCCAGCAACACGCGCCGCGGCGACATGCGGTCCACCACCGCGCCGCCGGCCAGCATGAACACTGCGCGCGGGAACGCGATCACCGCAAGCACCAGGCCCAGCGCAGCGGAATCGTTGGTAAGTTTCAGCACCAGCCACGGCAGTGCTACCAGCGTGAACTGATCCCCTAAGGCCGAAACCGAGCTGCCGAAGAACAGCAGGCTGAAGTCGCGATTCTTGAACAGCGAATTGCGCACCGGCTTCTGATCCTCTGACGGAGCGGTGTTCATGCGGGTCTACTCGTTCGGCTGACGTCTATGCAATGACCAGTCTTCGGCGACCTAGCAGCTCGAGATCTGCCCTGCACTTAAGGCTGTAACTCGTCCGTTTTGAATGCGAAGGCCAACCCAGTTTTCTACATCGAAGCCGTCTGGCGGACACCCCGGCTTGATCTTTGTATCGAAGTTAAACGCCTGCCAGTGGCCAAGGGTCTGCGAGGGTGCGCCAAGGGTGGCGTGGACAGCGCCTGCCGTAGAGCCCATGCCCAGGGTGCCATGTATGGAGAAGGGCCTCAGACGGTCAGGCAGCATTGGGCAGTCCGCGCTCGGCCCTTTTCGCCAAGGACGCAGGTCGACTTCTTCCACGTCATGGCGATCGCCCCCCATCTCACCGGAGGAGAGCCAAATCCGCGCGTAGAGCGTGCGTAGAGGAAGTGTGTAGCAGAGCCAATATTCGCTGCCCCCCGCATCGCCTTGGTGAGCGATGGCCCCTCGGCCGACAGCAGCCATCACATCGAACAGCGTCGTCTGTTCAAGTTGTACATGGAAACTGCCGAGTCTGAGACCAACTGCCGGCCTAGTGGCTGAGTGGGCCGGGAAAGTACCCAGGCTATCGAACGGAGTGCCGGGCGGCGGCGTGGCCGCAGCTGTGCCTGTTATGGCCAGAGCAGCAACCGCTGCCCACAGCACTTTTCGAGCGTCCATATAGTTCCCCTGTCAGCTCAGTCTGAATCGCCCCGACGTTCGTGGAGGCCGGTTGGCTTTGATCCGCCATTCATGCCGCAATGGCCGACTGACGCACTTGTTCGATAGCCGCCAGCAGTTCATCGACTTGCGCGGACGTGAAAAGCTCCTCGGGCCCGCGCGGTGTCAGGTCCGTGAATGGAGATTCGTACAGCATCGCCGCCGCCATCACGCCGTGCTCGGTGAGGTGGTCCACGATCAGGTTCACGAACTCG
>JAJYDI010000170.1 GCA_021777635.1 Pseudomonadota bacterium | reverse complement strand
TTGGGGTTGGAATCGCGGCCGTTGCGGGTGGAGCCGCCTGCCTTTTTGTGTGCCATGACGTATTACCTCCGCACCGCGCTCAGGCGCTGATGCCGGTGATTTCGACTTCGGTGTAGTGCTGCCGGTGGCCCATCTGCTTGCGATAGTGCTTGCGGCGGCGGAATTTGACGATGCGGACCTTGTCGGCGCGACCGTGGGCGCGCACCTTGGCGCTGACCACGGCACCGGCAACCAGCGGCGCGCCGACCTGGATGGACTCGCCCTCGCCGACCAGCAGGACCTGGTCGAATCGGACGGTGCTGTCCACTTCGGCGTCCAGCAGTTCCACGCGCAGGACTTCACCCTGCATCACGCGGTACTGCTTGCCGCCGGTCTTGATGACTGCGTACATGTGGGCCTCTTGTGTCGTTCTTCTGGGAGGTAAAGCCTTGAAAGGATAACGGGAACCGCGACCGCGGGTCAAATCCGGGCCGGCCGCGGCAACCGGCCGCGCCGGAGCCGGCGCACGCGGGTCGCCGCTTGCGCCGTCGACGCCCTGCCCACATCCTGACGGCTCTAATCGAACCCTTTGCCGCCGAGGTCATGCCTCTCGATGGACACGATCCGCATCCGCGGCGCACGCACGCACAATCTCAAGAACGTCGACCTCGACCTGCCGCGCGACCGCCTGATCGTGATCACCGGGCTGTCCGGTTCGGGCAAGAGCTCGCTGGCCTTCGACACCCTGTACGCCGAGGGCCAGCGCCGCTACGTCGAGTCGCTGTCGTCGTACGCGCGCCAGTTCCTGTCGATGATGGAGAAGCCCGACGTCGACCACATCGAGGGCCTGTCGCCGGCGATCTCGATCGAGCAGAAATCCACCTCGCACAACCCGCGCTCGACGGTCGGCACCATCACCGAGGTACACGACTACCTGCGCCTGCTGTTCGCGCGCACCGGCACGCCGCACTGCCCCGACCACGGCGTGCCGCTGGCGGCGCAGACGGTCAGCCAGATGGTCGACACGACGCTGGCGCTCGATCCCGAGCGCCGCCTGATGCTGCTGGCCCCGGTGGTGCGCGAGCGCAAGGGCGAGCACGTGCAGGTGTTCGAGCAGCTGCGCGCGCAGGGTTTCGTGCGCGCCCGCGTCGACGGCACGGTGCTGGACCTGGACGCGGTGCCGGCGCTGGCCCTGCGCCAGAAGCACACCATCGAGGTCGTGATCGACCGCTTCCGCCCCAGGCCGGAGCTCAAGCAGCGCCTGGCGGAATCGTTCGAGACCTGCCTGCGCCTCGGCGAAGGGCTGGCGATCGTCGCCGACCTCGGCGACGCGACCGCGCCGCCCCTGCTGTTCTCCTCGCGATTCGCCTGCCCGTCCTGCGACTACTCGCTGCCGGAGCTGGAGCCGCGACTGTTCTCGTTCAACTCGCCGGTTGGCGCCTGCCCGCGCTGCGACGGCCTCGGCGTCACCACGTTCTTCGATCCGGCGCGCGTGGTGACGCATCCGGAGCTGTCCCTGGCCGGCGGCGCGGTGCGCGGCTGGGATCGTCGCAACGCGCACTTCTTCCAGATGATCCTCGCGCTGGCGAAGCACTATGCGTTCGATCCGGAAACCCCCTGGCAGGAGCTGCCGGCGCGGGTCCGCGACGCGGTGCTGGGGGGCTCGGGCGAGGAGGAGATCGCGTTCCGCTACCTCAGCGAACGCGGCACCACGGTCACCCGCAGGCACCGCTTCGAGGGCATCGTGCCCAACCTCGAGCGCCGCTACCGCGAGACCGAATCGAGCGCCGTGCGCGAGGAGCTGGCGCGCTATATCAGCGAGCGCGCCTGCCCCGACTGCGGCGGCGCGCGACTCAACCGCTCGGCGCGCCACGTCACCGTCGCCACGCGCACGCTGCCGGCCCTGGCGGCACTGCCGATCGGCGCTGCGCTGGGATTTTTCGCCACCCTGACGCTGCCGGGCTGGCGCGGCGAAATCGCCGCGCGCATCGTCAAGGAAATCCGCGAACGGCTGACCTTCCTGGTCGACGTCGGCCTCGAGTATCTCACCCTCGACCGCAAGGCCGACTCGCTGTCCGGCGGCGAAGCGCAGCGCATCCGCCTGGCCAGCCAGATCGGCGCCGGGCTGGTCGGCGTGATGTACGTGCTCGACGAGCCCTCGATCGGCCTGCACCAGCGCGACAACGAGCGCCTGCTGGGCACGCTGCGGCGCCTGCGCGATCTGGGCAACACGGTGATCGTGGTCGAACACGACGAGGACGCGATCCGCGCCGCCGACCACATTCTCGACATCGGTCCCGGGGCCGGCGTGCACGGCGGCGAGATCGTCGCCCAGGGCACGCTGGCCGACGTGCTGGCCGCGCCGCGCTCGCTGACCGGCCAGTACCTGACCGGCGCACGCCGCATCGAGATCCCGCAGCGGCGGCGTACGCCGCAGCGCGGGCGCTGGCTGAAGCTCCATGGCGCCAGCGGCAACAACCTGCAGGACGTCGATCTCGAAGTGCCGGCCGCGCTGTTCACCTGCGTCACCGGCGTCTCGGGCTCGGGCAAGTCCACGCTGATCAACGACACCCTCTACCGCCACGCTGCCGCCGTACTCAACGGCGCCGGCACGCAGGCGGCACCGTTCAAGGGCG